>JAHIYG010000158.1 GCA_018815265.1 Candidatus Altarchaeota archaeon
AAGCCGATAAATCTGCAGCAGAATTAGGCAGGAAACTTGTCGAGGAGCTGAAAAAAGGGGGAAAAGTCAAGATAACCCTTTTGTTACCTTAGGGTTTTTATCTTCTTACAGCATTTTATTATGTATGGTCGATTATGATGTTGTCGTGGTCGGTGGGGGGCCTGCTGGGCTTACGGCCGCGATTTACTGTGCCAGGAGGAAGCTTAAGGTCGTTGTTGTGGAGCGCTTGGCTTTGGGAGGTCAGATGCTTTTGACGTCTGAGATTGGCAACTGGCCTGGAGACAAGATTGTGTCGGGCGTTGATTTGGCGGCGAGGATGGAAGACCATGCGAAATCCCTTGGCGTGAATTTCCTGTTTGATGAGGTGGTCGGCTTGAATCTGTCAGAGCCGACAAAGAAGCTTTATCTCAGGGACTCTGAAGTATCATGTTCTGCAGTCATATTGGCAACCGGCGGCCAGCACATGAAGCTCAAGGTTAAGGGTGAGGAGGAGTTCACAGGTAGGGGGGTGAGCTACTGCGCTACATGTGATGGCCCATTCTTCAAGGGCAAAGTCGTCGCCGTCGTAGGCGGTGGAAACATGGCGTTGGAGGATGCATTATACATGAATGATGTGGCGGAAAAGGTTTATGTCATCGCAAATAAATTCACTGCTGAGGAGATGTTGGTTGAAAGGATGAAGTCATCGTCTGTTGAAGTCTTAGATGATGAGCTTGCGGAAATCACAGGCTCACAGTTTGTCGAGAAGATAACATTAAAGTCTGGGAGAACAATGGATGTCGGCGGCGTCTTCATAGCAGTCGGCAGCAAACCATCGACTGAACTAGCATCTGATGCGGGGGTGAAACTGGATGAACGCGGCTTCATTGAGGTAAACAAAAGCATGGAGACAAACATCTCGGGAGTCTATGCCGCAGGCGATGTTACAGGTGGTATTCCTCAGATTTCGACTGCAGTCGGAGGCGGCGCAACAGCAGCGCTTAAGGCATACGGCTACGTGAAAGAGAATTATGCAAAAAAATAAGGGTGCAGAAATTCATCAGCCTGCAGAACCTGACGTAGGCATTATGGGATTCGGTGAGGGACTAAAGAGGCTGAGAGGTATGATTTTGCCTCTGGAGGGTGAGACAACATTCTCTAGAGAGTTGATAATTGGACCAAACGCCAGGAATGTCTTCGGAAGACCCCATCAGGAGATGAAGATTGAGAGGTTTGTCTACAGAAATATTGGAGGCCATAAAATCGATTGTTTCCTCTGCCAAGACGGTGGTTTTATAATCTATACCGCCCACTCAGGGGGGGTTGATGTTGAAGGTCTTGAAATGTTTTTTATGGGGGATAGAAAGGCAATGGAGAAGGTCAAGGAAGGACTTAAGTCAGCCCGTATGGAATCTTTTGAGGAGGTTGAAGGCCTTGTATTCAAGCGGGAGAAAGGCAGGATAACAGCGTTGGATGGCTTAAGGGCTATTGAGTTAGAGGGCGGTACAGCAGTCACAAATGCCTCGTCAGTGTATATACTGCCTAAAACCGGGCCGGGAGAGAATGTTCAAAAGAACCTTAGGACGTTAATGCCGTCAGGCGATATTGAATTGGTGGTTCTTAAAAAACCAATGGAATATGATGTTAAAGACTTGGGGCAAAGGGAGAACATGGCTCTACTACTGTCCATGATAAAATAGTATAGATTCATTTTTCGGTTTCTTTCCTGTATTCCAGATATGAGTACAGGAAAAGGTATGCGGCTGACGCAAAAACTGGCACAAGCAGGAAGTACAGCCAGTATTCCAGAAAGACTATGCCAACAATAGATGTGACTGCTGAAGCTTTGAATAGTTTGCCTCCGAGTTTGTTGGTTTTATCCCAGACTTTGTCAGATGACAGAGTCCATGGGGTTCTCACGCCGATGAACCAGTTCCTTTTGGATTTATCCATCAAATCCCCTGCAACATAGAATAGCCCTGAAACCAACACAGGCATTGTAGCGTTGAAGCTGAGCTTGATTCCAAGATTCCACAAGACAGACTGAATGTGTATTATGCACATGAAAAAAGTCAAAGCCAACGTGAAGGTCTTGTATGTTGGGGTGAATAGGGTGATGTTTTTTTTGAGTGGGTCTATTTTAGGAATAGCCTTGAAGAATACGATTAGTGCAGCCATAATAGAGGGTATCAGGAATAATCCAACAGTCTTGCCCATGTATCCGTCAACTTCCCCTTTTACGTTCCAGTGGGTTGCTACCCGGTCAGGGGAGATTGGATACGCATAAAAAGACAATGTAAAAGATAGGATAACCAGCGCGAGAGATATGAGAGTCTTTGCGTCTGCAGTCATCTCAGTTTTTTAGAATAGGTTGTCTCTTCTCCAGTTTCTCCTTGACTTAGGGCTGTCTCTGACTTTTCTGCCGGTCTTTACGAAAACCCAAACTGGCGCCCTCTTCCGGGTCTTGTTTGCCTTAGTCAGGATTGCTTTCTTCTGCGGTTCCTTGTTTCTGGCCATAGTCCTAAACAATAGGGGGCAAACCTATAAAAACCTTTAATAAATGGTGCTGTCATAAACCTAAACCATATGGTCGAATTACCTTGTCCACTCTGCGGCAAACCGTCTAATGGGGTGTGTCCCAGTTGTTTTCTGAAAAAGCACCCGTTAAAGGTTGTTAGGGAGGTTTTTAGGGAGTGTGAATGTGGTCTTACGTTCTTTAAAGGCAGGTGGTTCAGGGATAGGTATGAGATGGTCTCTGAAATTGCTGCTAAAAGCATTGTGGCTCCGGATGATGTGAAAATACATGTCAAAGACGTTGAATTCAAGGAGGAACGGGGGGAACTGTTTATCAAAGCAAATCTTCGCGGATACTACAAAGGTATTGGATTTGAGGACACCCTAAACTGGAGTGTGAGACCTGAAAAAACAAAGTGTGAAAACTGTAAAAGACAGGGTAGCGGATACTATGAAGCAGTACTGCAGATAAGGGGTGGTGGAATAGAGTTGGGTTTGGACCCTAAACAGGTTGCGTCAGTGGATGAGGTTAGGGGTGGA
>JAHIYG010000013.1 GCA_018815265.1 Candidatus Altarchaeota archaeon
AAACCCTACCGCGCAAATCCCGAGACAGCAGACAATAGACACCTGCCGGGACTGCCAGCCAAAAATGATACCCAAAAAACATTACACCCAGCCAGTTCCTGGCAGTAAACATCCACTCAGGATAAAGCATCCATAAGTCACTGAAGAATCCGGGCTTCGCCGTAAACTTGATTTCCTGAACCACATAATTTATGGGATTGCCAGACAAAAGAAAATCTATGGCTAAAGTAGAACCAAACAAAAAGCCAAAAATCAAATAAAAGAAGATATGCCTCTTCAACTGCCTGATTTGTGTAATGGTTATCGCCGCATAAACCAGCATCATCGAAAGAGCAGGTATCTTGATGAAGTAAGACCAAACAATGCAAAACCCTGAGAAAAAGTAGAATACAGAACTGTATCTCCGTACAACTCCTCCCTTTATGAAGAACAACATGCTCAAAGCCAAAAGCAAATTAGAGGGTATGTCTATCGTCAGAGTCGAGGCGAAACCTATGTCAAACGGCGAAAACGCCTGTATGATGGCAGAAAAAAGAGCTACTTTTTCATCAGCCAACTCCAAAGCAATCAGGTACACGACCAAAACCAAAAGCGTAGATGAAGCAAGCGCGAAAAGCACTAAGGAAAAGTCGTTCACGCCAAACAACGCAAAAGACAAAGCCGTGGGAATCCAGATTCCAATGCGGTAGTTCGAGCCAAACGACAAAGGCAACGCCTTGAAACCGTATTTCAGAAAGTTCAAAGAGGTCGAGGCATAGTATGCATCATCGCCCAAACCAAACCCTACCAGGTAATAGCTTCTGAGAAGCAATGACACAAACAACAGCAGTATGACACCCTGATGCCTCCTAAAAAGGGCATTTACATCCTCTGTAGACACATGCATAGATATTTATTTTAATATGGGCTTATTAGGGTTAAATGGCTTCTATAGCGAATAATCCAATAAATGAAACGCTCCCCAGCCAGAAGTCTGCCAAAACCGGGGATTATTCGATATATCAAAGAGGAGATAGTAAACCTGAATCCCCTATTTGCTATAAAGTGCTTTTAATAAACGTCTGCTACCCCTATCCAGTCGTTACTGAGGGGGCGTTCGCAGGCATAAACAAGATTTGGCAGCCGCTTGAGCTCGCATACGCCCTCGCCAAACTGAAGGGGAGAGGGCATGATGCGCGGCTTCTGGATTCAAATGCACTTAGGGTAAAACCCGAAAAAACAGGGGAATACGCAGAAGAATATGATTTGATTTTCGTCTCCAGCACAAGCTATGACAGATGGGAGTGTCCACACCTTAATCTAAAGCCCACTGTTGAAACCATAAAGAGCATAAAAAAAGCAAATAAAAATGCGGTTGTGATAATTGTTGGAAGCCATGGAAGCGTCAGACCCAAAGAAATGATTGATGAAACTGGCGCTGATGCCGTGCTTGTCGGAGAGCCTGAAGATGCGATACCGGAGATAGCAGACTCCAAAGACTGGAAAAAAACCCCCGGCATAGCATATGTGGAAGAGGGAAAACTAAGCTGCAATGAGAGGACAACATCAGTAGGCCTTGACAGCCTGCCGTTGCCCGACTTCAGCGACCTGCCGATGAAGAGATATTTTATGGACCTCTTGGGTGGGGATTTCGCAGTACTGGAAGCCAGCAGAAGCTGCCCATTCAACTGCAACTACTGCCTGAAAAAAATGTTCGGGACATACCGGAGAAAAAGCTTCAAGAAACTCAAGAGTGAGATAGAGTATGTAATGAAGGAATACAAAGTCAAAAAAATAAATTTCGTAGACCTCGAATTCACAGTAAATCGAAAACTAGTCGAAGAACTCTGCGACTGGATGATAAAGGATAGGATAAACCTGAAATGGAGCTGCCAGACTAGGCTAGATAGCGTAGATGAAAAACTCCTTAGAAAAATGAAGGATGCAGGATGCAGGTATGTGATGTACGGCGTCGAATCAGGCAGCCAAAAAATCATAGACTATATAGGGAAAAACATCACCCTCGAGGACTTCAGAAAAGGGATGACTGCAACAAAGGAGGCGGGTTTGGGTTCGGTCTGTTTTTTCATGTTCGGGTTCCCTGGCGAAACAGACGAAGACAGGGAAAAAACAGTGGAGTTGGCGTTGGAGCTTGACCCGGACTACGCAAGCTTCTTCCTAGTCAGACCCTACCCAGGCACCAGATGCTTTGATGAAGTTACATCATACTCCCCCGGATTATTCCCACATGCAATAGGCTCCGATGAGGAGATACTTAAGCTGAAAAGATACTGTGACAGAGCCTTCTCACGATACTACTACAGGCCAAAAACCATACTCAGACGGCTGTTAAGCGGGGAATTAGGAGTTATTGGCTTTCAAATCAAGGTATTTCTCTACAAAGTGGGGGTCCTACATGAAGACTAAACTGTCAATAATTGTGCCTGCACTAAACGAGGAGAAAAGAATAAACCAAGCACTGAAGAGCATAACCGAGGAATTCAAAGACGCGGAAGTCATAGTGGTTTCAGACGGCAGCACAGACAAAACAACAGAGATAGTGAGAAAGTATGTGAAGATAAAATTGATTGAATCTGAAAAAACCGAAGGCAAAGGAGCGTCGATAGTCAAGGGCTTCAGGGCTGCAGATGGAGAAGTCATAGGGTTCCTGGATGCAGACGGTTCATTCAAGCCAAAGGATGTGAAGGAACTGCTGAAACAGCTGAGGGGAGATGTCGACTGCGTTGTGGCGTCAAAGTGGGTCGGCAAAAGATTTCATGAAGTCGGAGAGACGACATTCCGGAAGATATCATCTCGGGCATGGAATATGCTGCTTAGAGCCCTGCTAGGTTTAGACCTATGCGACACACAAGCCGGAGCTAAATTCCTGAAAAAGAAGGCGTTCGAATCCATAGACACAGAATACATAACAGCAGGCTTCGAATACGACGTCGAGCTACTGTACCGGCTTAAGAGAAAAAAATACAAAATAAAGGAGGTATACATACCCTTTGAGGATGTTGCAGAGTCGACATTCCGGTATGGGAAGACACCCACAATGTTTCTGAGCCTCCTGAGGATATGGTGGAATACTAAGTAGGTGCTCAACTGCAGCTGCATTCAATCGGCTCAAGCCATGCATCGCTTACGTCCACCCCCCAGCAGTCGTTTCTGCTGTGGTTTAAGATGATGTTTGAGGAAGCCGACGTAATGAGTTCTTTAGGTATGAAATATGACCTCTTGTTCCACCCGACCTTGCTGTCAGACTGGCTTAGGGTGTCAAGATATTTTCCATTAAAGTATATGTCGGCAGTCCGGCACCAGTGGCTGTCATCAACCAAGAAACTCAAGCGGTGGTTGACGCCTGGTTTGGAAGCCATGTTGAAACTAATCATTCCAAAATTCACATACACGAAGTCACCCCTGGATTTGTCGCATGCTGCAGTGCACACTAACTCGTGCCCCTCATTCTCTGCTACATTGTCAAAGCCCATGTCAAAGTGGTCGCCAGTGGAGAAAATCCCGGAAAATGAGCCACTACCACCTGAATAACCCATTTCACTGCAAAGGTCTGCACACTCCACCTGCATAGTGGAATAAATACCTGATAGATAGTGCAGAATCAAGACTGCAAAAGCCAAGGCCAAAAGCTTCCTCCAATGCCTGAGCAAGTTAGATAAGACGTCAAGAAGTGAATATTCCATATCCACAAGCTTAGTGCAGAATTTGGAAAAACCGTGGGAAAATCGAGAGTCATTAAGATAGCCTCTGCTCCAAAGGACATAGGATATGCAGACAACCAAACCTAAAAAAGTCATAAGATACCCCAAGTATCCAAGGGGTGTCAAACCATAGGTTAGCTTAAATGAGTTGCCTGCAGGGTAAACCAGCATAAACGCGGGACCAGCCAGATAGATTTTATCAGCACCTGTTACACTCCACCCTGGATTGTAGGTGACCTTCACAATATGAGGCTTGCCAGGGCAAGACGTGTTGACGTCGACAAATTCATTGCCGACTGCATATGAGACCTCGCAGCCCGCACCGGTCTCCATGCGAGCCAAAGCCTCTGGATTAAAGCCGTCACCTACGACAGCTGCAAAACGACCCATATCTGTTTCATCAGATGATTTCGCAACCGCCAAAGGCACATCGATGGCGTCAGGTTTCTTCCACCAAGACATTATAGCCTGCCTCCAATCATCTGAGACAACCAAGACAGGCAGGTAATATGGAACCTCAACCAAAGGTATTTCCTCAGAGAGCTCGTAGACATCCAGGTCATATTCAAAAGACTTCAAATGCCTGAAGCCGCCATCTTGCACCAATGCATTCTTGAGCATATCAGATGATGCCACCACATATTTTGGCGCGAAATACCTGAAGTGTTTCTTGGCATCTTCGAAATTGAATCTCGTGCAGCGCATATAGGAGAGGGGACATGTCGCCGCCTTGGAGTACTCTGACTGCATAAAGAAGTGGAAGGGGCTTGATGCTGCAGACTCTATGTTCAGACCCTCCAATACAGGATGCTTGCCGAAGAAAGGAATTAACTCCAGCGTCCTTGGAGTCCCAAACTGGTCATGTGCTTAAGAAAATTCATGGACAACCCTGCCATCAGGCAAAGTTGAGAGGTAGTCGAAGAATTTCTTAACACCAGGCCACGTAGTCAACACATCATATCCCTTATAATTCCAAGACACCCATGAAGGTACAGCACCATCGTATTTCAGGCTGAAAACCTGCTTAATAGACGTTTTGACGGTGGGGTCTGAAAATTCGATTACACCAGAGTACAATCCCCTGGAAAGGGCAAGTATCTGCATGTTCTGGGTAACCCACATCATAGAAATCAAAAGGACAATAATGGATGATATCCACACGCCCCTAAACGACCTTATAATCTTTGAGAGCACATATGCGGAAAGATAAAGTATCCCAAGATATGCGAAAGGCATGAACCGCACATCCAAAAGATGCTCTGTGGAACTTAGTTTGATGAACGCGAAAAACAAAATGGGCGAGATGGTGATAGACAGTAGATACCCGAGCTTCCTGCTTGGCTTGTAGAGGAAATAAAAGACTGCCGCTATTGCTAGAGGATAGAATGGAAGAAGTATGTTAGGCACTACCTCCCATATGCTCTGGCTTCTCCAAGCACCAAATGCTGTGGACCACCCGAGTTTGGCGACAGTATTCATGCTCCAGAATGCAGACAACAGAAAACCACATATGTATACCGCCCACAGCCTGTTGGCTTTCGCAATAAAATCCTTCTTGGCCCTTGAAATTACGATAGGCATGGACGATGAAACCGCCCAGATGAGGGTGTAGATGTGACAAATGGGTATTGCCGCCAAAACTATGGCAGATTTTAGGAAATGCTTTTTGGATTCGACAAACGAGTAAACCAGCCCCATGAACAGCACAGCCAATGCCTGCCCCCAGGTAAATGTGAACTGCCCAGCCAACGTGCTTTTTATGTTGCCTCCCCAGATGCTGTATTCCTCGTTGAAGAGAAGGCACAGGCTAAACACACAAGCCAATGCAGGAGCAGGATGCTTGAATCCCACAAGCCTCATGTAGGCGTAGCTTGCAATGGGTAGGAGAAATACTCCGAACGCTGTCACAAGCTTGAAGGATATGTTGAAGGAGATGACGTAGGACATCAGTGCAGCTACGGCGAACGGTAGGGGAAAATAATATTCAAAAATGGGGAATCCACCATACCAGTCCATGCTCCAACCAAAAAGTTTCAGGTGAGGCAGAAGATACTGCCGCATATACCATGCAGGATACATGTGTGAGCCGGTGTCTCCGCCTGTGATAAATGTGTCAGACAACAAAAGAGATGGCTGAAATATAGACAGGAGAAACGCATATGTCACAGCGACAAAAATGAAGTCTATGAAATACTCGATTGATTTACCCCAATGCTTCATCTGCAAAACAAGTCTACCAACCATACCCTACAACTCCACAAAAATTAGACAACCACGAATAAATACCTACAATAATTTATTTCCGAAACATTCCTAGTTTAATGTAATGCAAAGGCAAGAGAGAGGTAAAACACCTGATAGCCTTCCGAAACCTAGGGGTTTAAACGACATGGAAAAGGCAGACATGGAGAGGATAAGAGCCAACTGTAGGGTTGAGATTGCGGATTCAAACCATCCAAGACTGTCTGATGAAGTTGAGGAGTATTTGAGGTATCTGAGGATCCACAGGCTGATTTCACTGCCTCAAGACATGCAAAGCCAATCCAACACCATGTTCAGGAGAATAATCGAAAAAGGCTTGAGAGTAGCATTACTCAAGTATAAAGGCCCAGAAGTCCCAGTGGGGGGCAATGCCACACTACCTCCGGAAGCAGTCATTGGAGTAAACAGTTCAAAGCAGACAGACGCATACCCCCATGAATGGTTTGACAACCTGCTTAAGGCAAGACAGAACCACACAATGGATGATTTAACGACTGCAGTCGAATCCGCAAGGGGACGGCTTAAATTCCAACCCTTTAGGGAGATAACCGATAGAGACGAGCCAGTAATCGCTGCCGGTAAGGGAGCGGGATTTTTGTCCCTGATACATGTAAGCCCTCGGCTGAGAGGGTGCGGCCTTTCACAAATCCTTCTTCCAGAGGTTCTAAAATACTACTGGCAGGCAAGAGATGTGCCGTATGTCTTTGTATACGGCAGAACACCTGCGATATCACGGGAGCAAGAGATGAAGGCTGAATTTGAAGAAAGTGGAGTAGTATCTACCCAAAATTTAAACCGCTACATCACCCAAGTCCTAGGTGGTGTAAAGAGAGATTTTGGCGTGGGAGTCAACCAGAAGGCCGGTGCAGAAATAATATGCGGACTGCCTGATTCAGTCCTCGATAGAGAGAGCCTAAACTGTGGATATCTCGCGATATACAAAAATCCTAGACTACAGTAAACCAGCCGCCAGCTGTGAAATACCTGCTTTGCTCCACCCTATAGTAGTATATACCCGGCACCTCAGGGGTGAAACTGTAATTCCCATAAACATCCGTCATGCCGCTTGCTATGTAGGAGCCATCATATGAGACTTTCACATCAGCGCCGTACATCGGTCGGTCTCCAGCGCCATAGATGAGAAAGCAATACTCCTGACCCACAGTACCGTTCTCCAAAGGCCCTGTGTTTATTTTAAAGTGTATCCTGTGGGTTTGACGATATCCCCTCGCCGAAACAGGCAAAGACAAAAAAAGCAAAACCACGAAAACGACAAAAAGTTTCATGACATAAAAGACCCGCAGGACAAGTATAAAAATGGACAAAATAGTGTGCATTCAAGACAAGAATATGAAGGCAGCGACGCAGGATTGACGATAGTCAACGCCATAGTGGAAAAACACGACGGCAGAATATGGATTGAAGAAAGCAGAGTAGGCGAGGGGACAACAATGAAGTTCACACTATCCAAAAAAAAAACAAACCAATTTAGGACACCGTCCACATACTATTTTCCAGGGACACCCCAAAATATATG
>JAHIYG010000014.1 GCA_018815265.1 Candidatus Altarchaeota archaeon
ACATAAAGCCGACGACAAATATGCCGAGGCATCAGCAGCATCAATACTTGCTAAGGTTGAAAGGGACCGGGACATCGAAAAATTAAAGGATATATGGGGGGATTTTGGGTCAGGATATCCAAGTGATCCTTTAACCCAGGATTTCATCCGAAAGCTGAGAGAAAAGGGTGCGTATCCTGACTTTATCAGGAAAAGCTGGTCTACTGTGTCATCAGAAAAACAAGCCAAACTATTTGAACCTGAAAAGTAGAAAAATATGAGTTATCAAAATAAAAATGGATAAAATAGCCATTGTAATAATTAACGGTACAAGAATACCTGTATTATTACAGAGGACTTTTTGAGATAGAAAAGGATGTGCACATAATATCATTTAAGGATTTGGTAAATCACCCTAAAGAATTTTGTTTTTTCATAGAGGATATTTTAAATATTTCAGCAGACATTGAACCCAGCCGAGAATCTATTAAAAAGCTCACTAGATACATAAAGATATGGAATTACAATAATTTTTTTCTTAGAGGAATCTATCCGAATGAAAAACGACAGAGACACAAGAAAGAGATAGTGGAGGGTATAACGCGAAAAAAACAGTATATTGAGTGTTTAGAGTTATACAGCAAATTAATGGAAAAACGGATTATTTTAAAAAAATATGGGGTGCATGCTAAGGTAAAAAAAGGTCGGAAGTAATAACCATATACATTCAATTATTGTCATGTCCTTTTTTGATTTGATAAAATCTTGTCTAGGTGAAAAAGACCATTATTTGGCAGATAGGAAACTGTTGAATCACCTGTATGATTTGACAGAGGACATTAACCTGTCAATGGAGGATATAGCATGCCTGAAAAACGACAATCCAAAAAGCATGTTATACGTCGACGTAACATCTGAGGAAGAGTTTAAGTTACGGCACCATGCTATGAGGTGCTGCCTGAACCGGGATTTTCAGACAGCTATTGAATCCTCAAAGACTGCATTGGGGATGAATCCAGATGCTGCATATCTTTTTTACATACGCGGGAAAGCATATACAAGCCTTTGCATGTGGGATGAAGGCATAAAAGACCTTCAAAAAGCAATCGAATTAAAGCCTGATTATTTCAGGGCTTGCCTTGAATTGGGGGTATTATACTTCAATAAAGGCCTATATGAAAAACTTGGTGACAAGAACAAGGTTAAAATGGGGGGGAAATGCATTAAATTAAGTGGAGACTTCAAAAAAGCAGAGGAAACGCTTTTGAAGGCCAGAGACACGGACCCCACAAGGCCTGAATCATATGAATTACTGTGGAGGATATATTATTTCAGCGGCAAACAATACTTAGCTAAACAAAACTCTGAAAAAGCAATGAAATTGAAAAATGGATGATATGCCCCTTTCAAAGCCTGACGTTTCGCAGGAGGATATAGATGCGGTCGCTGAAGTTTTGAAAAGCACTAGATTGTCAATTGGGCCTAAAGTCGAGGAATTCGAGAAATCAATAGCAGAATATGTTGGTGTGGAGTATGCCGTCGCAGTAAATAGTGGGACTTCAGCATTGCATTTGATAATAAAGTCGCTTGGCTTGGGCGTGGGGGATGAAGTGATAACTACTCCCTTTTCGTTCATTGCATCAACCAACTGCATATTATACGAGGGAGCCACCCCCGTCTTTGTTGATATAGAAGAGGGCACATACAACATAGACTTGGACAAGATGGAGTCTGCGATAAATGATAGGACAAAAGCTATTCTTGCTGTCGACGTCTTTGGCAGACCATGCATGTGGGACAAACTAGAAAAACTGGCTAAAGAAAATGATTTATCTCTTATAGAGGATTCTGCTGAAGCGCTTGGTTCATCCTACAACAACAGAATGTGCGGTTCATTCGGAGATGCTGGAGTCTTCGGATTCTACCCCAACAAACAGATAACCACGGGGGAGGGGGGAATGATTACAACTGACAGCGAGGAGATGCAGGACATGTGCAAAAGTATGAGAAACCACGGTAGAGACGACAAACACCTGCTCCAGCATGATAGATTAGGCTACAATTACAGACTAAGTGAGATAAACTCTGCATTGGGTTTGAGCCAGTTGAAAAGAATTAAAACCCTCAAGAAAGAAAGACATGAAATTGCTGAACTATACTCCAATGAACTAGAATCCATTGAGGGAATAAAAAAACCAACGGAATTGCCAGGGGAATCTATAAACTGGTTTGTATACGTCATACAACTAAGTGATGAATATGGAGGAGGAGAAAGGGATGAGATTATAGAGAGGATGCTCCAGAAAAATATACAATGTGGAAAATATTTTCCACCAATACACCTACAGCCACATATAAAAAAGCTACTAGGACACACAGAGGGTGATTTCCCGATTTGTGAGAAGACATCTGACAGGACCATAGCCCTGCCATTTTATAGGGGCATAACCGATGTGGAAGCTAGATATATAGTTGAAAACCTTAGAGGTTTCCTATAGAAAAAAAATGCAAGAAAACGAAATTTGCGGTGAAGACTCGGATTTTGAGATAGATAAGGTGGCGGAGTTCTTTTACGAAAAGACTGTTTTGATAACTGGTGCTGCAGGGTCTATCGGCTCTGAACTATCGAAAAAGTTAAGCAATCTAAACCTTAAAAAACTGGTGTTGGTCGACAATAACGAAAGTGAGTTGTTTATGCTGAATTTGGGGCTTAAGGACAAAACAAATGTTGTGCCAGTACTTGCTGATATACGAGATTCTAAAAAAATAAGCAGTGTCTTCAAAGAGCACATTCCAGAGATAGTATTTCATGCTGCCGCCTACAAACATATACCGTTTATGGAGGAATTCCCTGCAGAAGCCATAAAAAACAACATAGCAGGAACATTTAATATACTAAGGAGTTGCTCTGACAATAAAATCAGTAAATTCGTCCTAATATCGTCTGATAAAGCAGTCAACCCCACAAGCATAATGGGTGCGACAAAAAGAATATGTGAAAGAATAGTGAAATGCTTCAGTATAGACGGCTACATATGCGTCAGATTCGGAAATGTAACGCGAAGCAGGGGGAGTGTCATACCAATATTTGAAAAACAAATCGAGAACAACATACCAATCACCATAACACACCCTGAGATGGAAAGGTATTTTATGACTACAAATGAAGCGTGTAACCTTATATTGGAGGCTACGATACTGTCAGAAAACGGCGAAATATTTGTGTTAGACATGGGTAAACCAGTTAAGATAATAGACATAGCTAGGAAGATGATAAAGGAATCATGTGTAAAGACAGAGATAAAGATTGTGGGAATTAGACCGGGTGAAAAACTAAAGGAAGAATTATTTTTCAAAAACGAACGGCGAACAAGAAACAATAAGATACTAATCACAAACAATGGAGTAGAAAGAAACCCGGATTCATTTTTGTCAGAAGTCGAAAAACTAATTAAAGACGTTAATGTAGATGACAACAAGGAAGATTTGAAAAAGAAAATATGGGATTTACTCTCAAAATAAAAATAAACTGAGAAAGTGAAAGTCGCTTTTATATCTCATATAGGCTGGAATTTATATCTGTTCAGACTACCACTCATGCAGGCACTTAGAAAAAGAGGGTATGACGTTTATGCCATTGCTCCAGAGGATGAATACACCAAGAAAATCAGAGATGCAGGAATAAAGACGATAGAGTATCAACTTGACAGAAACGGACTAAACCCCCTAAATGAGGTTAAAACAATCCATTCCCTATACAAGGTATTAAAAACTGAAGGATTTGACATCATACATCTGTTTAACCATAAACCAAACATATATGGTGCATTGGCAGGTAAATTAGCTGGGATTAAGTACATAATAAACAACATTGCAGGGTTGGGATATGCATACACAAACAATTCGTTAAAGTCAAATATTTTAAAGGCAGTATATGAGGTAGGGTACAGACTAGCCTTCAGACACTCACATAAGATAATATTTTACAACACAGACGACATCAAAGAATTTGGGAGGTATATAACAGACAAAGACAAGATAACGCTCATAAAAGGGTCTGGGATAGATACAGAATACTACAAAAAAGACAAAGTACCGGATAGGGTTCTAAAAAAGGTGAGGGAAGAACTAAGGATAAAAAAAGAGGAGGTAGTTATTCTTTTTGTGGGTCGTTTTCTTTGGAGTAAGGGATTGAGGGAACTGGCAAATTCTGCAGGGAAGATAACAAGAGAAAAAAAGAATGTGGTTTTTGTATTGCTTGGAAAAATAGACGATATGAATCTAGATTCAGTAGATGAAGAGTTCATTAAGAACCTGGAAGGTAGTGGTGTTAGAGTAGTCCAGCGAGAAGATGTACGAGAGGTGATTGCAGCAGCAGATATGTTCTGTCTGCCAAGCTACAGGGAGGGGATTCCAATGTCCGTATTGGAGGCTATGTCAATGGGGAAACCCATAATCGTAACAGATGCTCCAGGATGTAGGGAAACAGTAGTGGACAGCGTAAATGGTGTTCTCGTAAAAGCAAAGGACAGCAAATCGCTGACAACAGCACTTGAACGACTGATAAAAGACAGAAAACTCAGGGAAAAAATGGGGGAGAAAAGTAGGGAAAAAGCAGTTTCTGAATTTTCATTGAATAAAATAATAAAAGAAAACGTGAGAATATACGAAGACATAAAAGGTAGAGTATAGGCTATTACCTGCATAAATAAAGCATATTTAATATGTGTAAATCCCTATGCTTGCACAAGCATGAAGAAAAAATGTCTTGATGAGATTGGATTTCTAGACGTTATAGCAATAGTTAAGGAAAACATAGCCACAATTATATTTTTGACAATAGTGGCCTCATTTGTTTCACTCATATATTTCAGCACAACAGAAAAAACGTATGAATCAAGCGCAGTAATCAAACTCGCAAAAATCGATGGTGAGTTAGTGATGTCACCATATGAGGCGCTTGAGATTATGAAATCTGACGCAGTAATCAAGTCAGTCATAAAACGATATTTTCCCGGAAAAAATAATGCTAAATTTCTGGAAGACAATTTTCACCAGAGCATAGCCAATGTTGAGGGAATACAAAAAAATCAAATA
>JAHIYG010000159.1 GCA_018815265.1 Candidatus Altarchaeota archaeon
ATAGGAAAAACATATGTTTCTTTGATGGATTCCAGAGCCGTCGACGTCAACAGCGCATTCTTCGGCGTATCAGTTTCTAAGTTGATGGAAAACGCAGGCGCAGCCGTCGCCAAACACTGCAGAGACTACGACAGGATTGCAGTATTTTGCGGGTGCGGCAACAACGGAGGAGACGGATTGGTTGCTGCAAGACACCTAATAAAACAGGGCAAACACGTGACATGCTTTGTGTTAAACGGCAGAAGAAGCAAACTAAACCTAACAAACCTAAAGAAACTAGGCAGTGGAAACATCAGGATGATAAACTCCTGCACAGACTTTGACCTGGAGGGGTATGAATTAGTAGTTGACGCCATATTCGGCGTCGGATTCAGGGGAGAACTAAGGCAGCCGATATATGGAGTAATCGACAAAATAAACGGTTCAGACGCGAAAAAAATAAGCGTCGACACGCCCTCAGCAGGGAAGGTAGAAGCGGACGTGGTGATATCCCTTGACACTGCAAAGGTGCTGGGTGCAGTAGTTGAAGACATTGGAATACCTCCTGAGGCGAAAATCTACTGCGGCCCAGGAGACGTCCAGGTAGCAATACCCAAGAGGACCGGCGCAGAACACAAAGGCGACTTCGGCAGGCTCATAGTCTTAGGAGGCTCCAGAGAATATATCGGAACCCCAACACTTGTTGCTCAGGCAGCACTCAGGGCAGGAGTAGATTTGGTGACTTTATGTGTCCCACAGTATGTCGCAGACAAAATGCCATTTGACCCCAACCTAATTGTGCATCCCCTCAAAAGCAGGGATAAAATAACATCTGAAGATGTGAAGGAAGTATTTGACATGAGCTGTGACGCCATAGTCTTCGGCAACGGAATAGGGAAAAACACAAAAGATGCAGTGGAATACTTCATGCAAAAACTTAAGGTGCCTGCGGTAGTCGATGCGGACGCATTGTCTCAGGCAGAAAAGAGTTGGCTAAACCATAATATGATACTGACGCCACACCAGGGAGAATACAAAAAACTCCTTAAAACAGGGGATGTTGCCGCGAACGCCAAAAAAACAGGTTCAGTGATTATCTTAAAGGGCGAGACAGACGAGATATCGGATGGCGTCGAAACCAGACTAAACAAGACAGGGAATCCTTACATGACAGTTGGGGGAACAGGAGATGTTTTGGCTGGAACCATCGGCGCGCTTGTGGCGCAGAACGGGGATAGGATGCTGTCTGCGACTGCGGGGACATTCCTGACGGGATTCGCAGGCGACCTCGCAGCAGAGAAATTCGGGGTCTCACTCACAGCCACAGACGTCATAGCTGAGTTGCCCTCAGCAATAAGGCAATGCCTTGAATTTGACGCAACATAAAAATGGATTTGTTCGGAGACGTTTCAGAGTTGAAGAAACACATGAAGGATTGCAAGCTACCCTTCAAGGATGCGATAATAGATTATTACCGGATGCTTGGAGAAAGGCACGGCTTCACAGTCCTCACAAACTCGACAGAAATAGTAAACTCACTAGACTACGGAAAGATTGATTTGGTTTGGGTCGAACCAAACATAGTCTTCATTGCAGAGTTCGGGCTGTTGGAAGACATATACCGGCACCTGTTCAAGGCATTGGTTGTCAAACCCTCAAAAGCATGCCTTCTGCTTTCTTCAAAGAGCAAATGCAGCCCAGAAAAAGTCAGGGAGATAGTATCTAAAACCCCTGAGCTTGCAGGCATAGAGTTTACAATAATAGATGTGGCCTAGACTATCTTTTTGCCCTGGCTAATCCACTCGTTTATTCCGCCAGAGAGGTGTGTCACGTTCCTGAAGCCCATCTCATTCATTATCTTCAATGACTCGCCACTTCCGTGGCCAGTCCTGCAGTATAGGAGGTATGCCTTGTCTATGTCTAACTTGGAAATCTTCTCCCTGAAATCTGGTGAGTAATAGTCCATGTTATCTGCCCCCTCAATATGTCCTTGGAGATATTCCTCTGGGGTCCTCACATCGATGATGTAGGTGTCACCTCCACTCATCTTTTCAAAAACATCAGGCGACACCCCATCAGGGCCTGATGACACGCAACCGGCAATGAATGCAAAAAACAAGAACAAGACAGTAATAGCCTCTTTTCCGATTTTTGCTGCAGACATGGTTTTCAGCGTATTACTTCGACTTGGTAGGCTTCAACCCTCATAATCGGGCAGACAACCTTTACCTTCTTGTAGACTTCAGTGCCCAACTTTCCGAAAAGAACCTTGTGGAGGAAGTTATCCAAACTGTCTTTCGCGCATTCATCAAAGACTTCCTTCAACAATTTTTTGATGTCTGACCTCTGGATTTCAGACACCTTGTACCTTGACAAAACCATCAGCCTCAACTGAACCTTCTCATCAGCCAACACGACAGCGCCTTTGTAGTCTATTTTTTTGGTTTTCTTCCTGACCTTGCTCCTCAAATATCCTGTTGGTATGTAGAACTTCTTGAAACGAGTACCTGCTTTATCGCCTTTAACCTCAAATATCTCAAATATCATGTTCAGGTAGTTTTTGCTCCTGTCACTCATCAATTCGCCCAATGTCACATTGACTGTACGGCCCATGAGTTTTCCGGGTTCATCTGCGATAGACGTCCCAATCTCCTGTCTTTCGAAGTTCTCGGGTGCTAAGACAGTGTAGATTTTTTTCTCCTTCCAACCGCCAGCCTTCTTTTTTGCCATTTTACAACAGACTCTCCGACGCCATCTGACACCTCAAAAGGTCGTCAACAGTAGACAATAATGTAGTAAGCGAATCAGATGAGACAACAGACACCACACTCCCCTGGTCTGCGTATGTCTTCACACTCAATCCTTCAAGGCAAATGTTGTCTGTGTTAAGTGAACTGGCAACAGATGCCGCATCCATTGAATCAGTGATTAAAGTTGCAGTGGATTTCATTTTGAAACAAGTAACCTCGCCTTTTCCATGTCATATCTCCAGTCCTTCGGGAGTTTCCCTGAACCAATATAGTATTTTGTAAGCCTTCTGATTTTTGATTCGACAAGCATGAGAGCCCTCTTGTTATGCCTGTCGTTGATGTGCTTTTGCAGGTGGTTATCAAGCAAAACAGCCTTGTTGATTAGGCTTTGCAGATCCTCAGGAACAGACAAACCCATGTCTTTGGCAGATAGTATCTTTGTGATTTTTGTCCCAGTCAAAGCCTTCACATCAGGTATTCCATACTGGTCCCTCAAAACAAGCCCAATCTTTGCTGGAGCATTACCTTCCTTTGCAAGCTTCAAAACCAACTCCTCAATCTCTTCCTTGGAA
>JAHIYG010000160.1 GCA_018815265.1 Candidatus Altarchaeota archaeon
AACAACATCACATTTTACTCCCTTTTGCCCCCTGGAAAACCCAAAAACAAAGACACAAGACTACTCTCAATTGATTTACGCGAAATAAGGATAAACTAATCCGTAGTGTGGGATTATTCCCTTGCGTTGGATTGTATGTTGGAATCCTCTTTTTTTACTTTTGAAGTCCTATTTCCTTGAAGTATGGATGGTTCAAGGTTGAAGGTTGTGTTTTATGGTTTCCGTAGCACGGCTTATCCCATGTTGGGTGTCGGGTATGTTGTGTCTTATCTTCGGAGTAAAGGTTTTGATTACGATTTTGTTTTTGTTGAGCCTTCTGACTGTTTGGAGGATGCCGCTAAGCAAATATGTGGTTTCAGACCTGATATTGTGGGCTTGAGTGCGTGTTCTGCAGATTTCAACAAGGTCAAAAAGCTTTCGTCTCTCATAAAGGAGGGTTGTGGCTCCTTGGTTTTTTTGGGTGGCTCACACATTTCCTCTGTACCTGAGACTTTACCTTCAACTGTTGATGTGGGTTTCTTGGGGGAGGCTGAGGAGACGTCTGTGGAGGTCTTCAGGCTCTTGGAGGATGGTAAACTTTCTCCAGAACATCTCAAAGATGTTGCGGGTGTGGTGTACTTTGACGGTGGTAGTTTGCAGGTTAACGGACGCCGTCCTTACATCAAAGATTTGGATTCTGTTCCGTATCCTGCTAGGGACTTGTTTTCTACTGCATACTGGAAAAGAGGTGATACCTCCCTTATGACTTCTCGGGGTTGTCCTTTTAATTGTTCTTTTTGTCAGGTTAGGGCTGAGTGGAAGGTGTGCAGGTATCATAGTGCAGAATATGTTGTTGGTGAGATTAAGGAGGTGTATGGGAAGTATGGCATCCATACTTTTGGTGTTATAGACGACCTATTCATAGCGAATAAGGAGAGGATTAAGGAGATAATCGGGGCTCTTAAGAGGGAGGGTCTTTTAGGGAAGGTCAGGTTTGCGGTGAATGGGAGGGCTAATTTGATGGATGAGGAGTTGGTTTCTTTGTTGAAGGAGATGGGTGTTGTGGAGGTTGCATTGGGTTTGGAGTCGATGTCCCCCAAGATATTGTCTTTGTTAAAAGACTGCGTCACTGTGGAGCAGAATAAGGAGGCTGTGGATTTGATCTATATGGGTGGTTTGAAGTCTGGGGGTTTGTTCATGATTGGGACTCCGGGGGAGTCGTTGGAGGATATGCTGTTGACCTATGATTATGTGAAGAATAATCGCCATAAATTCGGGGGTATGCAGGTTTGTGTTACAACACCTCTTCCTAAGACTAGGTTGTGGGATTTGTGCGTGGCTGAGGGTAAGGTGGACCCTGACATCAATAAAGTCGAATGGGATAAGTTGTCTATTTCCACAGAGGATTTGGGCAACATATGGTATGTTGGTGACTTGGATAGGCGAAAATTCATGGAGGTGTTGGACCGTTTTAAGCGGTTGTTTTTCAATGTTGAGGAACAGAAGCCTCTGTCTGGCTTGAATCTTTTAACTGATGTAGTCCGGAAAGTCGTTAATCCGACTGCTGTTTCTCTTCTTCTTAAGGATCCTTACTCTTTTTATCTTGTCTGCAGAAATTATCTGTTGCGCAATCTTGGCGGCGCTAAACCTGTTGACCCCCGGTTTTATGTTTTTGAAAACAGTTTTGTCGATCCATCCAAAGAGTTTTATGGGGGGGTGGTTGATGGTGACGTTGAGGTTGTTGACGGTGAAATCAGGGTTTCTGGGGGTTTGAAGGTTGGTTTGGTGGGTTTATTCAATAAATTAACATTTGTATACTCATCCAAAAAGGATGTGGAATTCAAGGTTGACGGTGTGGAATATGTTTTGCCTGTGTCAAATGGGGTTAAGAAAACATTTGATGTCGTCTTAAACTCTTCTAATGTTACGCGCTGTTTTAAGGAGGTTGTTTTTGGCAAAGCAGAGTTTCTTTTGATTTCATTGTATGTTGATTTCTCAGGTGCTGTGGATAACTGTATTGTCCCTGGCGTGAATGAGTTGTTGCAGGCTGACTCGGGCATGTATCAGACTGAGGTTTGGCCTGATGGGAAGGCCTTCTGGACCAATGGTCACTTTAAAGGTTATCTACTACCACAAGGTGGGGAAGAGGGTTTAAGGATTGAATTCCACTCTGGAAGGAAAAAGAATCTAGATGAGAAATATATGGTGTCTGTCGAGTTAAAATGTAAGTCTTCTAAAAAAATGTTTACGACTAAATTTGATGTTTTTCAAAGTGGAGTCCACATAAAAACCATTAAACTTCCACATCTAACTACTGAACGCGTGGAAATCATCATAACCTCTGATATATTTTGTCCATATGAACTAGAAAGCTCAGGCGACCCCAGAACACTAGGCATAGGAATAAAAAGAATAGAATTGATATAGGTTAAATATTTTTTACAGGTTTAATTCCCTCTTTAGTAAATCTATACATGGTTAGTGGGTATGTAATTCTGTACCATCTTTTCATTTATGGTTGTTTTTAAAAGAGAAATATTAATTTATAGCTAATAATTAAAATATTGGAACATTTTGGTTAAATTTTTTTGTCTTGTGGCGTGTTTGACCGCCTTCTTGTACTTGTGTTTGTTTTGGTAGTATGTGTTGGCGGTTGAGTGTTTGACTGTTTTCCAGGATTGTTCGATTGGGTTGAGTTCGGGAGAATAACCAGGGAATCTGACGAGGCGCACTTTGTGCGCCTTGTACCAGTCAGTGAACTTCTTCGTGCGATGCCATGGTGTGCCATCAAGAAAAATAAGTAATCGAGGATAGCGTTTTTGTAAACGTTTCACAAAGTCCAGTACGTTGATGGAGTTGATTTTGTCGTAGAAGCTGTAGTGTTCATGACGACCATTCATTACACCCATAGCATGGAATTTTTCTCGCGTGTAGTTGGTCTTGACAACAGCAGGTTTGCCCCTTTCAAACCAGCCCCGTACAATATAGGGTGCGACTACGAAGCTGCACTCATCCAGACAAAACGCGGTTTGTCGCTCATCCTTGGCGCAGCGAATTTCTCGTCTTGCCTTTTTTTAAACGCCTCAGAAGCTTCGGGAGAGGCTTTGTAATGTGTTGGTCTGGGTTTCTTGCACGAGAAATTCAGGCTTCTGAGAAGAGTCCACATCCACTGGGGCGTATAGCTGATGCCGTACTCTCGATTCACCAAGGCAATCACCATTCGAGTGGTCCAGAAACCCTCATTGAAACCACTGGCTTTTGGCGAAGCCAAAAGGCGCTTCCGCAGTTCACTCAACTGTCTTGGACTTAGGCGTTTTGGTCTTCCGGTTTGTTTGACACTGTGAGCAGCGATTATTCCCCGCTCTTGGAATCGGTGAAGTGTACCATGTACTGTGCGGCGTGGCACAGTACACGTTTCAACTATTTCGTCAATGCTTTCCCCCTTCTTGCGACGAAGCGCAATAAGCAATCGTGTGCGTGGTTTGGCTTTCTTCTCAGAAGCTATCAGCTTCTTCAACTCGGCAACAGACACATCAGGCAAGAACTCTTCTCCAGAACCCAAACTCCAGACCATAGATACTACTAGGAAGTTCCAGAATATAAATTATTAGTTATATATATCCAAGTGCAAGTAGTTTTTCTTCTATATCTTTATCTAATGTTCTGTTCAACAAATGAGGTGTATTTGATATACTACCAATCTCCCAGAGCACTTCCTTTTTTTTATTTAGTGGACATTTATCCAATGGCAAGTTATTCTTTTCTAATATATCCTCCTTTAGATCATAACATTCATATTCTTGTGTTTTTGAAGTTTTATTTAAGTCAGTAAAAAAAGTTTCATTTTTATCTCCACGTATCAAAACCCAATCAATAAATAATCCTAAATCTCTATCATCAGTTGAACTTCCTCTTTTTTTTAGATTAAAAGTTTCCACATCCATCCTTAAGTAATCATCAACACTTGTGTTTTCTCTATATACCTCGACCAAATAAACCCAATTTGAGTTGTTTTTTATTGTTTCATATTTCAATGTTTTATTTCCTTGAGAAAAATCTTTGATGTATGAATTTGGATTCATAATAGATCCTATTTCAAAAGTATTTTTCCCATTGAATGGAATCTTGAAATAGGTCACGTTTTTACTCCATACTTTTGTGTTTTGATTATGCTCCTCTAATGCATTCAGGCCTTTAATCATATTGTCTTGTATCCACCCACTTAATCCCTTTTTTGATAGGATAAGTTTTTTAGAATCTTCCATTAAAGCATATTTCTCTAACTCTACATTTAAGTCGGCAAATATAACTCTATTGTTTAAATCAGGTTCTGATTTCGCCTTAAGTATGTTCTTTCCGTCAACAGAAGGATGAGAAATATTAACTAAGTCCAATAATGTTGGATATACATCAATTAATGAGACATATTTTGTTGTATCTACATTCATTACCTTGTTTGGGGGTATAATAGTAATAAATGGAACTTTAAGTTCTTCTTCATACAGTGTAGATATGTGGTAAGTGTGCCCATGTTCCCCTAACTCTTCTCCGTGGTCGGCTACTATAATAACAATAGTATTATCCAAGAGGTTATTACTATCTAAAAAATTAATAAAACGATTTAATTTTCTGTCAACATCATGTATTGCTGAATCATATAGACCCGTAATATAGTCAATCATGTCACCGTCTTCATCTTTTACTTGTTTATACATATGCTCATGAATAAAAACCTCAATTTCGCATCTTCTTTTCATACACTGCTTACTATAATAATTATTATTTGGAACAAAACTCCTGTCATTAATATT
>JAHIYG010000161.1 GCA_018815265.1 Candidatus Altarchaeota archaeon
GGAAAAAAGCCCTTGTGACAATGATAGCATTTATTAAACTTAGTTTGTTCACTACATTCGTCTTTTCATCCTATCGCTTTAGTTTTTTGGCTGTTTTCATGAGTATATACTCAGCAGAGTATTATTACAAAAACATCTTCCTTAAGGGGAGAAAGGCCTTAGCATGTGTATTGGTTTTGTTCTGCATAGGAAATCCTGCTCTAAACACCTCAGAGTACGTGTATGACCGGGAGATTATAACGCTAACGTATCATAGGGCCGAGAGTAGCTTCTATGATTTTCTGTACAAGCATGTCGGCGAAAATGAGACCATATTGGATTTCAGGGGAGATTACATATACAGAATGCATGCGTTTCCCATCTGGTTCTTCTATGACTTTGAGGGCAGACATGAGAATATGGATTCAATAGAGTACGAAAAAATGCCTTTTGAATTAAGTAGGTCACAGCCTAAGGCATTAATCATCAGCCCCGATAGATACAGCACTGTCTTGAGTGAGGAAAACAAAATTTTTCTCAGAGAAAATTTCAGATGCACTATGGAGTCTAAGAAGTTTAGGCTATTTGTTCCAACAAAGTCATTTGATAGCGTGCAATTAAAGGATAAAGTCGAAGACTTTAGTATGCTTGCAAGTGGGACGTACACCATTGAAGGAGAATGTGGTAAAGTTTGGATAGATGATGTTGTTTATGAGGAGAGGGTGTTTTTGGACAACAGTAAGCATACCCTGAGGATTGAAAAAGAGTATTGTAATTCAATTAATCTGACTCTTGAACATCCAAATGTTTCTTTGGAAGACAAATGCAGAAATAGTATCTGGGATAAGTAGCCCAGCCCGTAATAGACGGATTCTGACCAGTAAATAAGGAGATATCATTTCACTAAGTGAAAAAAACTGCAGACATGTGAGATTTATATTATCTTTTACATATTTCGTGTTTGTATGAAGGTTATTATCGGTGGTGGCGGGCCTGCGGGTTTGACTGCAGCCTATCTTCTTTCCAAAAAGGGCTTCAGCTCAACAGTGTATGAGGCAGGGGATGACGTTGGCGGCATCGCCAAGACTGTGGAGTACAAAGGCTATCTGTTTGATTTGGGAGGGCACCGGTTCTTCACAAAAATGAAGAGGGTGGAAAGCATATGGCATGATGTCTTGGGGGATGAGTTCCTCGTGAGATCCAGGCTGTCGAGGATATATTACAATGGAAAGTTTTTCAACTATCCACTGAAGCTTACAAATGTCGTGTATAATATGGGTATAGCCGAGAGTTTCGCGGTGTTTCTCAGCTATGTGAAGTCTGCATTGCTGCCGAAAAGGCCGGATGATTCATTTGAGGACTATGTGATAAACCGTTTCGGGAAAAGGTTATATGAAACATTCTTCAGGATATACACAGAAAAGGTATGGGGTATGCCATGCACTGAGATTAGGGCGGAATGGGCTGCGCAGAGGATAAAAGGCATGTCCTTCACGTCGGTTGTCAAGACTCTGATTTTTGGAAACAAAGGAGATATCAAGTCGTTGATTGAGAGATTTCACTACCCAAGATACGGGCCTGGACAGCTTTGGAAAAAGATGGCGGAAGACATACAGGGAAATGGCGGTGAAGTCTTTCTGAACTCTAAAATAGTTGGGGTGAATGTCTCGAAAAACATGGTGGATTCAGTGAGGGTGTCTGAGAAAAACAAGGTGAGGGATGTTGAATTAGACTATTTCATCAGTACCTTGCCTCTGAAGGATTTGGTTTTGATGATTAAACCTAAACCTCCGCAGGATGTTTTGGACGCCGCAAAAAAACTCAGGTACAGGGATTTCCTGATTGTTTCTTTGATTATAGACAAAAAGAGCACGTGGCCAGACAATTGGATTTACATACACGACAAGAACCAGAAGGTAGGTAGGATTCAAAACTATGTGAATTGGAGCCCGTATATGGTGCCTGAAAAAGACAAGGCCTGCGTCGGCATGGAGTATTTCTGTTTTGAAGGCGATGAAACATGGAACATGAAAGACGACAAACTAATAGCATTGGCATCCAGGGAACTAACGGAGTTGGGGTTGATTGAAGAGCGCAGATACGTAGTTGATGGCACAGTGGTTAGGGTTAAAAAAGCATACCCAGTATATGACATGGAATACAGGAGGCATCTTGACAAAATAATAAAGTATCTATCCCCAGTAGAAAACATGTACACAATAGGCCGGAACGGCACTCACAAATACAACAACATGGACCACAGCATGCTTACGTCGATATATGCAGTCGAAAACATAGAGGGTGCAAAAAACAACATATGGGCGGTGAACACAGACCAAGAATACCACGAAACCAAAACAAAATGAGCGGTTTAAGCTTAGGCTATAAATATTTTGTTTTGCATAAGTATCTTAGACATGAAATCATTCCTTGACGATGTTGACGATTTTCTCAAAGACCGTTTCCTAGTCTTTTGCATAGTCTCGTCTGTAATAATCTTGTGGATGTCATTTTCCTCGCAGAGCCTTTTCTTCATCCCCTCTGCCGGTTTTTTCGACGAGACTGAGAACCTGCACGCCTCATGGCTGGTTTATAGGGGATACATCCCATACAGGGATTTTTTCGAGCACCACACACCCCTCACATGGTATGTGCTATCGCCTCTGTTCAACTTCTACATGGACGACATCAGGATTCTAAACACAGGGAAGCAGATTATGCTCCTCATTTCATTCCTTGACCTATTGATTGTGTACAGCATCTCAAGGCAGTATATGGGCGTTAAACCAAGCCTTCTTGCAGTGACTCTTCTAGCTAC
Organism: Candidatus Altarchaeota archaeon; assembly: GCA_018815265.1. Lineage (GTDB taxonomy): Archaea > Altiarchaeota > Altiarchaeia > IMC4 > SCGC-AAA252-I15 > JAHIYG01. The sequence goes on from JAHIYG010000161.1 coordinate 2,798, forward strand.
ACAATACAATTTTTTCCTGAACATGAGCAAAATCTACAACGAAGCATTCCTTATCTTCTTCACATTACTCTCATTCAGGTTCCTGCTCGCAGGACTAAAGAACAAATCAAATACATGGTTTTTTCTCGCAGGAACAGCAATGGGCATCGGCTTCGGATTCAAACAAACTGCACTATTGCTTTTTCCAGTAATTCCAGTATCCATATTCACGGCTTACATATCTAAAAAAAAGGCGAGAGAGATCATGGGTGGAATATCTTCTGCGGGGGTCGGTTTTTTAATACCCGTAGTGGCAGTAGCATTATTTTTTTATATGCAGGGAAGTGCGGCTGAGTTCATCTACCATGTTTTTCTCCTGAACATATACTCGAACAAAGCAAATTTTTTTTTGAGACTTTTTGATTTTAGCAGGATGTATAGAGACATTCTCTTCTGGATCCCAGGCTACATCTGTCTTTTCGGGGATTTAAGAGGATTTAAGGCAGGTGAGTTAAACCCCGGGAAAAAAGCCCTTGTGACAA
>JAHIYG010000162.1 GCA_018815265.1 Candidatus Altarchaeota archaeon
CATATGTGAAAGCAATATTTCATATGATAATATGTTAAGTGAAAAAATATCATTCACTGGGCCACTTATTGCGTCAGACAATAAGTTGACTAAAGGTTACTTCAGAGGCTGTGATGTCCTTTTCATAATAAGCACTGGGTTAAGTCAATTGATGGCAGATAAGATTCTTTCAGTTGCGAGAGACACACCTGAAACACGGTTCGCAGTTATGGGTTCATATGTCTGCGGCAAAAAATCAGGAAATGTTGAGGATTTAGGCATTGTTGAAGATGCAACATATTACATATCCAAATCACGGATGATTATCACGACGGGGGGACATACAACTGTCTGTGAAGCACTTTGCTTAGGAAAACCAGTATTGTGTATCCCAATAGAAAACCATATCGAACAGCAAAATATTGCCATGTTAGTTGAAAGAAAAGGATTTGGACTAGTATTATCTCCACATGTAGAAGTGAACAATATCAAGGATAAAATAAAAACCCTTTTAGATGAAAAAAAGTATGAAAAAAATTGCATAAAATTGAAGAAGATATATTTTCACACCTCAAATAAAGCACTTAAGACGTTAATTGATAGCATAAAACTAGATGCAGAAAAGAAGAGGAGGGAAAAAAGTTGATAGATATACTGCTTGTTAGCCCGAGGTTCAGCATAGAAAAGGTATATGGAAGGATAAAGAGGACATATACTGTTGGAATGCCGCTAGGACTCGCATATCTTGCTGCTTACTTGCTTGAGAAAAAAGTGAAAGTGAATATAATTGATCTGCAAATAGAAGAGGTAGAGGAATTAGAAGACATGTTGATTAATGAAAAGCCAAAGATTGTAGGCATAAGTTCAGTAACTACCAATTATTTAGATGCATTAAATATTGCTCGCATAGTAAAGGAGATAGACAAAAAAGTGATAGTTGTCCTCGGTGGACCCCATCCAAGCTCTCTTCCAGAAAAATGCATAGAAAATGAGTACATAGACATTGTAGTAAAGGGTGAAGGGGAAGAAACACTATTTGAATTATATGAGCACATAAACCAAAAGAAAAGGTTAACAGGGATACAGGGGATATATTACAAGGAGTCGGGTAACATCATTTCAAATCCCCCCAGACAGCCAATTGAGGATATAGACAAAATACCATATCCTGCGCGACACCTATTGAAAAGAGAAAAATATGATATCCCAGCTTCACTAGTTTTTAAAAAACCAGTGGAATATGCCTTTAGTTCAAGAGGATGCCCATACAAATGCATATTCTGCGCTGGAAGCAAGCTTTTAAGCAAAGTTAATAGAAGGCACAGCAATGAAAGAATCATTCGAGAAATACAGCACCTAATTGATGAATATGGCACAAAGCAGATTTCCTTCTTTGATGATCTTTTTGTCAGAGATAGGAGAGAGACTGATGAACTATGCAACATGATTATTGACCGAGGAATCAATAAAAAAATCGTTTGGACATGCGCATCTAGAGTTGACAATGTCAATCCAGACATTTTGAAAAAAATGCATAAAGCAGGTTGTAGATATATAATGTATGGGCTTGAGACAGGATCTGAACGATTGATGAAACTCATAAAGAAAGGCATTACATTGGAGCAGGTTAGAAATGCCCTCACGTGGACACGTGAGGCAAGAATAAAGAGTGGGGGAAGTTTTATTTTGGGTCTTCCAACGGAAACGTATGAGGAGTCACTCCAAACAATTGAGTTTTCAAAAACACTGGATTTGGATTGGGCCCAATTCACTATTGCCACACCCTACCCAGGAACGGAACTGTACGAACAAGTGAAGAATGAGTTGGGAGAAAACTGGTTTGAATACAATGAAATGGCAGCCGATTCAAATTATAAGCCTTCATTCATACCGGCGGGGAGGACAGAGAAGGAATTGACTTTCCTTCAGCATAAAGGAGTTAGGGAGTTTTACTACAGGCCCAGTCAAATGCTGAGGGTAATAAGAAACATAAGAAACATTCATCAGATTAAAATAATGGGGATATCGTTGATTTCACATATCGGATGGATTAAGTAAATATTGTTTTAATTGTCTTTACACGATCTAGCACCCTCTTGAAATCGCTTAAAGTATTAATATGCCTCAATATTCGACATAATGCCTGCGGCCGAAAATAGAATTCCCTATAGAAATCTTTTCTCTTTTTTTCAAGATACTCCTTAGTCAGGCCTTTTGGCACGAATATTGGCTGCCAGGGATTCATTTTTGTGAAATCACTATTGTCAAATGACCCGTAACTCCCACACATATTTCTAAATTCTGTGTTGGGCATAGGCGCAAGCATTAAAACAGACAGCTCAGTCAAACGAAGTGATTTTGCAAAATCAATCGTTTCCCTGATGGTCTCATGAGTTTCAGTTGGATGATTGATCATGAATGCACCCTGAGTGTATATGCCGAGTTCATCACTCCATCTTATAGCATCTCTAATTTGCTTGAGTGTAATTCCCTTGCCAAGAAGGTCTAGTATGTCCTGGTTACCGCTTTCTAGTCCATAGTATACATGCCACATACCACTTTTTTTCATTTTTTTAAGAAGGTCCTTTGTTACGAGATTCACTCTTGTGCAGCACCTCCAGGCAATGTCAATATTTTCTTCCAAAATAAGATTACATATCTTTTCCACACGTTCTTTATCAACAGTAAATGTATCCTCTGTGAAAAAAATTTCCCTAATTCCGAATTCTTTGACAAGAATCTTTATTTCGTTAACAACATGTTCGGCAGTATTTTGTCTATACCTTCTTCCAAAGACGCTTTGGTCGCAGAATTTACATCCAAATGGACAGCCCCTACTAGTGACCATCGTTGTTGTCGGCAGTCTTTTGTAGTTTTTTGAGCTTGGTTTATACAACCTAATGTCCGGTAGCAAGTCTCTTGCCGGATAGGGCAGTTGATCCAGGTCCTCAATAGGCTTTCTAGGCCGTGTCTTGACAATTGAGTTAGGGCCCCTATAGATTATGCCGTCAACACGCTCCAATGGAATGTCCTTTTCAATTGCATCCAACAATTCTACGACGGTTTGCTCTCCCTCACCGATTATGCCAATATCAAAAAAACCAGTAGATAGTGTAGTTTCTGGCTCTGCAGATATGTGTGGACCTCCGATAAGGGTCAAGATATCACTATCATAGCCTTTGACTCCCTTTGCAATCTCGACTGTGACATCATATGTTGCAGTAACACATGTAAACCCGACAATGTCTGACTTACTTGCCTTAATCCTTGAAACAACTTCTGATATTCTCAAGTCCTCAAATTCTGCATCTATAATATCCACTGAATGTTTTTTTGCTCTCATCATAGCGGCAAGATAACAAAGGCCGAGAGGAGGTTGCTCCTTTTTTGAACCCAATGCCTCTGTGCCATATAATCTCCTAAGGTCAACAGGTGGGTTAACGAGAGTAACAATCATAGTTTCTACCAATTACATTTGTACAATACCCTATTAAGTTCAGTCCCCATATATCGGTGAGGTACTTCAAACACGATACTACATGCACTATTAAAGTACTCATTGACATAGATGTTTTTGGTTTTAAAGCTGCCACCACCCATGTCTGTTACGTAATCAGGCTTCTCTTTTACCAGATATGAGAGGATATCATTTCTTTGAACATAGGCGATGATATCGGGGTTAGCTATTCCAGTAAAGTCTTCGACTTTTCCACTTCCATACATGTAAGCTATCCTACCCAAATGAAAGGTAATCACATAGGCTGTTCCATTCGTATTGCCAGAAAGCCAGTTAGTAATAGCAAGGTCTACATCTCTGTCCACGTCAGTATATGCTTTCACGCCCTCATAGTAGACTTTTATGGAATATAGCGGCTGGAAGATTGTCAGTAGAAACACTATCAGAAAAATGAAAAAGTGATTATTCTTAAAATGTTTTTGTATGAACTCGTTGAGGGTGATATATCCCTGGGTCAATATCATATGAAAGAATGGAATGGCTGGAAGCATATATCTTCCAAAATAAAGGCCATACATCGGAAAGAATAGATGGTGGGATATGAGCAACATTATTGCCCAAGAGGCTATAAACAGTAGTATGTCTTTTTTCAAGACTCGCTTGAGTGAAAGAAACACTATGGGGAGGGCAGACCCATATGTTGAGATTATGAATGGAAAAACGCCGTAGTCCTTAAGAGCATCCTCAAAAAAGGATAATTTAGCCTGTAAAGTAGTTGGAAGTACAACTCCAAAGTATGAAAATGTAAAGACAAACAATGAAATCCAGGTTATGACCGGTATCAGCAAATAATAACCTTTTGACTGTATTTGATTCGTATGTCCTTTGTATTCTAGGAATAGCAAAGCCAGAAGAGAGAATAAGAAACCCTCATAACGGGTTAGGGGAATGACCGCGATTAGGAAATAAACATGTGCTGGATTTCTTACATTTGGGTCACATAGAAGGTATGTCAAAGCCAAAATTGAAAAAAGAAATATTTCACAATCCATGCCTGAGACAGAATTAAAGATATCGCCAGGATCAAGTATAAATAATAATGCAGGAAGATAAGCAAATTTTGTGCCACAAAACAGTTTTTCCCCAATCTTTACAATGATGACAAGGGACAGTACTCCAAAGAAAAGAGATGAATATTTAATAACGAGGAATGGATCCCTTGCGAAAGGGAAGAGAACAGATATTAGAACCGGCCAGATGATAGATGATGCAGCAAGAACTGGAGCCCCGACATTGAAAACATATCCATTACCCAAACTTATGTTTCGTGCGATTCTTAGCATGATGAATGTGTCGTCGAGAACCCAGAAAAAAGAGAAATATCTGATAAGCAGATATGTTAGAATACTGATGACAATTATGTGGTCGGATTTTTTTAAAAACATAATAAGACTATAATGGATGGAAATGTATAAATCTAGGGATAATGATGTGACGTGTGTGTATATCAGCTCCCATATCGCTTATTAAAAAGTATTTCCCAGCATGCTTTTGAGATGGAGTTATATAATGTGTAAACCAATGCAATCACGTATTTACAATAGACCAAGAAATAGTTCCTAAGACTCATTTTCGCGGGATTATCACTTGAGTATGTGAAAATGAATGCCATGTCAAACTTGCCAATAACCTTTAGGCTTTCAATGAAGTCAGTGAGTCTCTCGTCCTCAAATCCAACAATCACCTGTGTCCAAAAGACGGTTGAATTAGACACTGTCTTTAGCTCTTCAAGCACATTAATAACGTCATGTATGGAGTAAACCCTGTTCA
>JAHIYG010000163.1 GCA_018815265.1 Candidatus Altarchaeota archaeon
CCGGTTGCTCGGTTCACGCGCTGCCATACATCAGTGGGGCTTACAACCCCACCAGTATATCTCAAAGCCGAATGCCAAACCCCACAAAAGAAAAAAATACCTATGGAACGCAACAATGTAACCCACATCAATTGTCAATAAAATTCTTATAAAAAAAAAACCCTAAAGCCTGTTTAACCCAGTAACTTCAGCCTCGCTGACACCTGGGATTTTAGATATCTTTTCCTGTATCTCATCCATCCCACCCTGTTTGTCGTTGAACAATAAGTTGACCTCCAACGCCTTAAGTCCGAATGCAATCGGCTTCTCAGCCATCGAGTGAACCTTACATTTTTCTGATTCCAACTTTCTAATTTCCTCAGATATTTTTTTCAAATCAGTCTCTACGCCCTCAGGCATTATCTTCATATTAACTACAACATTCCAGTCAGTCATTACAGACACCTCCGATGTTTGTTTTGTGATATGACATTTTGAGCGTGTCTATAAGTCAAACTCCACCCTTAACAGTGGAGTTTGTTGGTTTTTTAACAATAGGAGAGATAGATACTTTCTTTTCTCCAGGAAGTTTATTGCATGCCAGCTCCAACGCCTTCTTGATGAGTTTCCGCCTGGCATCATTGTTGTTGAATTTTATTGTGAACAACGTCTGACCCCTTTGCATTCTTGCAGCACGACCAATAGGCTTACCAAAAGCCCTCCTCATACCCTCAGAAACCCTGTCCGCGCCAGCGCCCGTTGCAGTCACATTCTCCCTCATTACATGGTGAGGATACGCGTTTATTTTGAAGTAATAGTTTGCGACCCCTACAAATTTCTCCAACCTCTTCTGGATTATAATCCTCGCAGCCTCCATACTATTGTGCCTAACCTGTATGTTGCCAACATAGACTATCTCTGCCTTAGTGTCAAACTCCCCTTTCTTATTGCCCATGTCAAAATGTATGACTTTAGACCCTGGAATACCTGTGATGTAAGAATCCGAGGGTCGACTACTTACTCGAGTATACGCGGGACTATCCCATCTGTAGCATTTAGCTGGTCTGATTCCTGCCATTTTACGGACTTATAATAAAGACATAATCATTTATAAAGTTGAGAACTTATGCCCCCGACCATAAACCAATGATATCAGCTCTCCACAGGGTTTACATAAAGCATGCATCCCTATTTCTTCTGATGCCTCAAAGCCCTAGTATCTCCCGCACATTATCCAGGTCATATCTGGTTTTTATCTCCCTGCTCTGGCCCCTACCCGGCAAAGGCATAGTCTCAATCAAACCGACATGCTCCAGCTTACTTATGAGCTGATTATATTTCTTCACGCCAGAGCCAGTCTTCTCGCGGTATTTAACATACAAGTCTCCGGAACGCACAGGACCTGTGCCAACAAGTATTTCCATGAATTTCCTCTCAGACGCATCCAATGAGTTCAATATCTGCTCGAATTTCTTATCCTTTGACGTTCCAAACGCCTTTTCAACATGCTCAGAATCTATTTTCCTCACAGAATCCTGCTCAGCAAACAATGCACTCCTCCTAATCAAGTCAATACCAAACCGCAAATCCCCAACATCATAGGTTTTTGAAGCAATCTCTGCGAACAATTTCTTAGACAACACACTATCATATAAGCCATACCTAACACGAGTAGCCAGTATATCCTCCACTTCAGACAGACTATACGGTGGGAAAAACACCTCGATAGGATTAAATACACTCTTTGCCTTCTGGTCCAAGTCCGCCATAACAGAGCGGTCAACGAGTATCCCAACCACCCCAACCCTATCGTAGCCATAGGTAGTGTGAGCCTTCAAAAGATCCATAAGAAGCTTGTCAACAGTCTGGTTCAAAAAAAGCTGGTCTATCTCATCCAACGCCACAACAAGGGATTTATTCTCCTTAGACAGCTTCCTAAATACCTTCTCCTTCACAGCATTCAAAGGTTTGCCAGTATCTGGTGGGCTAACACCAAAAAGTATCTCATGTATCTTAGAAAAAATACCGAAACGAGTGTTGTGGTCTTCACAGTTGACGTATACCGTCACCAATTTAGAAGATGCTTGATTCACCTCATTGAATATATACTTGATTGCAGTGGTCTTACCAGTACCACATGGTCCATGAACCAATGTATTAACTGGATTCACCCCCCTGAGACCAGGTTTCAGAGAGAGAGTAATCTCCTTGATTTGACTGTCACGGTGTAGAAAATCCTCAGGCACATAAGAAGGTGTGAAGACCTCCTCATCCTTAAAGAGGGTCTCATCATCTAATAAAATATCCCTGGCTTTCATCCACCATAGTATATGCTTTAAAGATAAATAACCATAACCCACAAGGTGATGTTTACATGAAACCCAATAGTGTATACTAATACCTTTTACGTATGGGTTTTGCCGGATTTCCAGAATAAACCATATTTGATTCAGTATCTTTTTTTACAACAGAGCCAATACACAAGACCGAATGAGATTTTAACACTGCACCCGGACAGATTATGGATTTTGCCCCAACCCAGACACTCTCTTCTATGGTCACCGGTTTCGAGAAGAAATCGAATGTTTCCTTCTTGTAGTCATGATTTCCAGTAAATACACACGCCCCCTGAGATATGCAAGAGTTTGAGCCTATCCTAACCCAGTCTAGGTTATCTATCCAGACGTTTTCCCCAATCCAAACATTATCCCCTACCTCCAGACGCCACGGATATTTGATATTTACACTATGTTGGATAAATAAGCTCCTGCCAATTTTTGCCCCAAACAACCTCAGAAGAAAAATCCGCACCCTACAAGGCAGCGGCAGACTAGACTTGAAAAAAACACAATTTACCAGATACCAAAGGATAAACCTTATGTTTCCGCATTTATCTGATTTAGGCCTGGAATACTTTTCCAATTTCATCTCTGCTGAAATAAAAAGGCACTCTAAGCTTTTATTTAGATTCAACCAGAGGTTTTTTGAAATACTGCGGTATTTTCATCATTTTTTTCATAGTCACTGCAGCTAGGGCCTGTATATCGTTTCCTAAACCGTTTATTTTCCAAGATAGATAGTCTTCACTGTATTTCTGTATAAAATTAATCATTTGAAAACTCAATCCTCCAGCACGCATTTTAACAAGGATATCAGGTATGTATTCAATAGAGATGTTAAACCTCCCCAAAAGCCTTAATGCCATTTCATAATCTGAAGAAATCTTCAAATCAACAGAGTAATCTCCGTATTTCTGATATATCCCCTTCTTCACAAAGAAAGTAGTATGGGGCGGCATCCAACCCCAGAAAAGCTCGTTTTTATTGTATTTACCGGCCTTCCAATATCTCACAACACAGTCTAAATCATTTCTTTTCACATAAACTATGTCACCATAACAAGAATCAACATATTTATCCTCCAAAACGGACGCTATATTCTTAAGCACATCCTTATTCATGTACAGGTCATCAGAGTTCAAAAAGCCTATAGCATCCCCTTTGGCCTTTTTGATGCCTTTGTTCATGGCGTCATAAATCCCCCTATCCGGGCCATTGACCAGTTTTATTAACCCACCGTATGAATCCACAATATCCAACGTCTTATCCTTGGACCCTCCATCAACGATAATATATTCAAAGTTAGAATATGACTGAGACAACACAGACTCTATGGTTTCCCGAATCGTATCCCCACTATTTAAGGCAACAGTGACTATGGACAACTTCATAAGAATAGTATAAGTAGGTAACAATAAAATAAGTCATTTCCTGGATTCAACATACCATTCCACAGTTTTTGCAAGTCCTACCCCAAAGCTAGTCCCAGCAACCCAACCAAATTCCCTTTGTGCTTTGGAAGTATCAAGACATCTTCGGGGTTGTCCGTCAGGTTTGGATGTATCCCATTCTATTTTGCCGTTGAAACACATTAAACCAGCTATCTTTTCAGCTAAATCCCTAATGGAAATCTCAAAACCCGCACCAATATTCACAGGATCAACCATATCATATTTTTCTGCTGCAAGAACTATTGCCTCAGCGGCATCACCAACATACAAAAACTCCCGAGTTGCCTCCCCAGTACCCCACACAGTAACCTTGTCATGGTGTTTTTTCTCAGACCCATCAGGTTCATGCATCGCATCATAGAATTTCCTAATCAACGAGGGAATCACATGAGAAGTTTTCTCGTCGAAGTTATCTCCAGGCCCAAATAAATTAACCAACAATAAATTAATGGACTTGAATCCATACTGCTGCTGATAAGCCTTAGATTGAACAATAAGCATTTTCTTAGCCAGACCATACGCAGCATTCGTCTCCTCAGGATAACCCATCCACAAATCCTCCTCCTTGAAAGGCACAGGAGTGAATTTCGGGTAGGAACATATGGTGCCGACATTTACGACTTTCTCCACTCCTTTTTTCCGAGCCTCATCCATCAACTGAACACCCATCATAAGATTATCATAAAAAAAAGATGCAGGACTTTGCATATTAGCCCCAATACCCCCAACAACAGCAGCTAAATGGATTATTATATCAGGATTTGAGTCACGTAAGAGCTTTTTTACAGCATCTAATTCCACCAGATTATAGTCCCTGCTCGTGGAAACAAAGACACCCCTACATCCCTTCTTCTCAAGCTCCCTGACAACATATGAACCTAGAAATCCACAGCCCCCAGTCACCAAAACACTCTTTGACTTCCAAAAAGACATGGTAAAAGATAAGTAAAATGAATAAATATCCAATTATGAACGCCATGGCATGTATCTGTCAAATTCAACCCAACATTTGCATTCATGCCTTTCAAAAAAAAGGTATGGGGGGAATGCTGGCTTAGATGTAGCGTGGTTTGAAGCCTACGCGGTTGTAGGTGTATCTTCTTTCGAAACTAGTGAAAGAATCTACTATTCCCACACCCGAGCTTTTTATCGCATATGCGCAATCCATTTTTTCACCTCCATTCATTCCCCCTTATCCAAGTGGATTATGAGGGGAATCCAGCCAACCAACCCTTTTTTTATTTGAATAGAATTTGTCGCCAGCATAAAAACATCTTGCCCTAGAGAGCAGTTGAAAAGTATTTATGGAAGAGTTTAGTTCAGTAATATATCCAACTTCACAGTATATTCCTTAGTTAAAACATGTTTTACAAGGATGCTGAACTTGAAAAAGTCTGGTTTATTTGGAATAAGACCAGGATTAATGCAAACACTATAATTTTGGGTGTTGTTTTATCGATTTTGTCTGCATTCTTAGAGGGAGTAAGTCTTGGATTGATTCTTCCAACACTTGAGGGAGTCGCAAAAATGGACTACACCTCATTGACTCAAAACCAAGTGTTGGGTGGCATATTGAATGTAATACCTACCGAGAGAATAGAGCTTATCTTCATTTTTCTCATTTTATTGATATTCCTAGTGACAGTCATCAAAAACATACTGTCATATTTTTCATCAATCTGCTTTGTATTGTGGAAGAATAGTTTTATACACGCACTCAGAAGAGAAATTTTCACACAGTATATGGGTTTTGGAATGCACTATTTTGACAAATGCAATAGAGGACAGTTAAAGAGCGTTTTGATAGAGTACACAAATAACCTATCAATCGGACTGATACAGGTGTTTAGCATCATACAGTCCGCAGCAACAGTTGTAGTCTACTTCGTTATTATGATGTACATATCTTGGCAACTGACGTTAATCATACTAATCCTGCTTCCACTGCTCCAAAGCATCTTTTACCAGATAAGAAAAAGGATAATCAGAACATCTAAAGACAGAATAGAATCCCAAAAAAACATAAACGAATACATCTATAACACCCTCTCATGCATTCCCCTGATTAAAATATACAACAATGAGGAGCATGAGAAAAGAAAGTTCAGCGATTTAAACGAGGTATTTTTAGGATTTGAGTACAGCCAGAGAAAAAAAGCGTCATTAATCGGTCCATTAAACGAAGTCACCACTGCAGGATTTGTGGTTATACTAGCAGTGATTATGGCATTATTTCTGATAGATGCGAAAAGCGGTGGGCTTACCAAGTTCATAGTCTTTTTCTACATACTCAAAAAATCATCTGTAATGTATGGAACACTAAACAACGCTAGAGCCATAATATCAGAGAGGTGGGGGGATATGGATGAGATGATAAACGTATTCAAAGATTTCGAAAAACATGCGATAACTGATGGCAAAAAAGAGTTCCCAGGTCTCGTGGATAAAATTGAATTAGTGAACCTGTCTTTTTCGTATTCAAAAGAGGTGCCAGTGCTTAAAGACGTATCATTTGAGATGAAAAAAGGACAAGTGACGGCATTGGTTGGACCAACAGGCTCTGGAAAAACAACAATAGCTACCTTGATAATGAGGTTTTATGACGTGGCAGAAAACACGATTAAAATAGATGGCACAGACATCAGAGAATACACTGCAGAGTCCCTACGCAATCAGATGGCGCTTGTAAGCCAAGACCAATTGTTATTCAATGACACAATAGAAGCAAACCTGTTATACGGGCAAAAACACACGGTTACATCAGGCGAAATAGAGAGTGTCTTAGACAAGGCAAGATTAAGTGCACTAATAAAAAAGCTGCCGGACGGCATTAAAACACGAATTGGAGACAATGGCGTCCAATTATCAGGTGGTGAGAAACAAAGGCTTGCCATCGCGCGGGCAATACTTAAGAAGTCGGAGATACTAGTGTTGGACGAGGCTACAAGCTCCTTAGATAGTGAAACCGAAAAACTAGTCCAAGA
>JAHIYG010000164.1 GCA_018815265.1 Candidatus Altarchaeota archaeon
AGCCGCAATAGCCTGTGCCCCGCCGACTTGGTATACTTCGTCGGCACCAGCTATTTTAGCTGCTGCCAAAACAGCGTCAGATATTGGCGGAGGCGACACAACAACAACCCGTTTAACCCCTGCAATCTTTGCAGGTATTACAGACATCAAAACAGACGATGGATATGACGCCCGACCCCCTGGGACATAGCATCCGACACTCTCAAGAGGTGTGACTTTTTCACCCACCACGACACCTTCATCAACCTTAAGATTCCATTGCAGATGTGTTTTACTGTATTGCGTCTTATGGAGTTTATAGATGTTTCTATGTGCTTTTTTCAGTGCCTCTAATACTGTTTTATCAATCCTTTTTATGGCTTGTTTGATTTCAGCATCTGAAACTCGAAGAGAGGCGATATCTTGTCTGTCAAACTGTAGAGTATATTTTTTAACTGCGACATCCCCGTCCTTTCTAACATCAGACAGTATCTTCCTCACAGAGTCAAATGCCTTCCCATAGTCTATAGACTGCCTCTCAAGAGCTTTAGACAAATCATCTCTTCCGTATTCCAAAACCTTCATCAGTAAACTATACTCTGGAAGACTTAATAATTTCTAACATCCAAGTATGCTCTCGGGTTTGTGATGCAGAGGTAGGTGTAGACGACGGCTTGAATTGCCCTAACAAGGATAAATGAGAGTATTGCGGCTAGGTTTTTCTCACCTGTTATCTCTGACATGAACACCAGATAGAGTGTGGCAACTGCGAGAACTGCGAAAACCATGTTGAGTTTGAAGAGGGGCCACCTGTGCCTAATCCCCAGTGTATAGCTTTCCCTGAAACTTTCCGCAACACCGCGTTTAGAGATGACGGACGAGGGTATGACAAAGAAGACTATTATCGAGAAGATTATGATAATCAGGAGGAAGACGAGAAAAGTTACTATCAACGCAGGTATGTTTCCTGAATTGAGGGAATATAGCAAAAGAGGAGAGAAAACAAGTGATGAAAACAGCGCAAAAACAAAAACAACAAACGCAACCACAATGACCGATTTGATTGACTTTAATGCCTCGGAAAATGCAGAGCGCAAACTGATTTTTTTCTTTTTCATCTTGTCAGAGACCATCTTAGGATACATTGCATAGGTCAGAACGTCAAACAGGTAAAGCAGTGGCATAAACGCCAAAAGCAGGATAAGCGAGATTATTATTGAGGAGTCGGGTTTTACCTGCGACAGTGCCTTGGCAGTGATTGATGCAGTGTAGAGCGTCACAACAGTATAAATGGCTGTTGTGAGGATGCGTGGGATGAAAAATTTTGGGGTTGAAAAAAGAAGCTTTGCAGAATCGGACAGTATCTTTAGAAGTTTCATGGAGGTTATTAGTTTTTATTTTTTTAATTTAAGAAGTATTATGTGGGCCAAGACAGCTTTTTTGACCGTATACTATATATAGGGTTCATAGTAGGATTGTGCATAGTCTTGTTAGGTTTAGCTATATTCTATCTCCCATTCATCAAGGACATTATAGAAACAATAAAATATTTCCTGGATTACTACAATGGATTCTGGAGGATTTTTTATACCTTTCCAAAGTACATACAGTACATAATAATAGGCTCCATAATCATAGGTATTGTGGCTTTGATTACCGTCATTAGGGCATCCAGAAAGCGTTCAGAAACCTAAAAGTTCGGAGTACGATTTTGTCGTAGAATTGGCTAAAACACCAAGTTTGGATGCGATATCATGGATTTTATCTGCGTTCTCCTGATTTTTTGATTCTATTTCCACATATTCCCCAATGCCTTCGACTTGGTCGCAGCAGATTGTAAGCCCATCTAATTCGTAGATGTGTCGTTCTTTTTTTATGGTGAATGCCTTTTTGAAACCAAGTCTCTCAAGCAATGGAAAAATTTTTTCTGTGACCTCAAACTCTAGTTCCTCCCTTGTTTTCAGGTCACCTGGATGCTTTGGCCCCTTGTAGGTCAGGTATAGTTTGTCTGACTTTCTTATTCTAAAAGCCTCGTCAGTCTGTTTGAAATCCCTACATGGGTGCATGAAGTATACATCTTCTTGAATTTCCTTTTTTAGGTATTTAGCGCCGATTTTCTCTATTTTAGCCCTAGAGTTTTTACATGGAGCTTTAAGTTCAATTTCAAGATTCATTTTGCCTGCAAGCATACTAGGATGTGGTCTTCCTCGAAGGGCTCAAGCGATACCTCCTGCAGTACATTGAATTTTTGTCGAAGACGCTCAACCTCCTGTTTAAAGACTTTTTTAGGGTCTCCTACAGAGTTTATGCTTCTTGCCTTGATTGATAAGAGGGCGTATTTGAAGCCGAACGTGTCTAGGTTGTTCATAAGTATTCCTGCCTGGTCTGGCTGAGCCACGTCCTGCATAACAACATCTACTGACCCTATCAGGTTTGAATACTGCCAAGGGTGTCTAGCATCAGCTAGTATGGGCATCATATTTTTTCTGACTTCACAGACTTGAAGCAGTTCCCTCATCATTCTTTTTGAAAACTCGACACAGTATACTTTAGCTGCAATGTCTGAGATGTGGGATGCAGTCGTGCCAGATGATGCCCCAAGGTAAAGCACATTGGAATCAGCTGTTATTGGAAATGATTTAAGTCCTTTTGCAAGAGCTGCCGCAACTTTGCTCCTGTAGGGATCCCAAAAACGGTATTCGATACCTCCTTTGTTTGCTGTCTTTTCGCCATATACTCTGTTGCCGGAGTACCTGTTTTTTGTCGCAAGTTTACCACCTAAACGGTAGACCCCTGGAAATTCCACGCCTCCACGGTCAAATGAGTTATCCTTGTGGAAAGGTTTGTTGAAGCCCTTCGAAAATCCCCTGCTGGAGTTATCCCCGAATCCCTTGTTTCTGTCTCTTCCTTTTTGTTGACTCCCCCTAAATCCGCCGGGCTTTCGGAAGCTACCTCCGCGATCTCTACCACCTGCTGAATCTCTTGAGCGGCCATGCGAACCATCACCCCGACCATCAGGTTTTCTGAAGTCGCCACCACGGTCTCTCCGGTCTCCAGACTCTCTCGGACGACCATAAGAACCATCACCCCGACGGTTCTTTTTACCCCTGTTTTTAGGCGGTTTCATGACAGTATATATGTGGTAAGAGTTAAATAGATGGTATGGATGGAGTAGCTATTGCACTGGTCAGTTGCATGCTAATGGCGACGGAGGCAGTATTCACAAAGATACTTACCAGCCATTTCACGCCGCTGTCCCTTGCTGCCATGACATCCTTCACGGCAACAATAATCGTGATATTCCTGCTTGAAATCAAGCACAAAGCATGCGAGGTCACATCGCTCACAAGACATGATGCGTTGATGATGCTGACAATAGGCTTGTTAAGTGGGGTGCTTGCACAGGTTCTTTATGTCAGTGGAGTGCTTTATTCCACAGCCACAAACGCAGTCCTACTCACAAGGCTGAACTCCCTCCTAATAGCGGTTATGGGGGTCGTATTCCTAAAGGAAAAGTTCACTAAACACCATATCGTCGGCTCGATATTCATGGTCTTGGGGGTATTGCTGATTATCACAAAAAATTTCACTGAAATATTCACTCCACAGCCAGGAGATATTTTTCTTTTAGGCACTGCGATATGTTGGGCGTCGTCAAATATTGTTATGAAAAAGCACCTTACAAAAATACCTCCTGAAGTGCTTGTCCTGGGAAGGCATGTGGTAGCAGCTGTGACACTGACGTTTTTCGTGTTTATAGCAGGCACTCGGCCGATTGAGTCGGAAGGCGTTGCTTATTTCACAGGCTATGTCATCATCACTGTTTTGATAGGGCAATATCTTTGGTACAAGGCATTAGAGCACACTACTGCCTCAAATGTCGCGCTGACATCCCTTACGATACCTTTGCTGGGTGTATTGTATGCAAATGTTTTTTTAGGGGAGACATTATTTGATTATCAGATACTTGGCGGAGTGTCTATTTTCATAGGCCTTGCAGTCATTGAAATCCACATGAGCACATTGAAAAAGATAGAGCACAGGCTCAAAAGCATACACTTCCTGCATCACTAGTCTATTTTCACGTCTGTTTTGTCTGTCTCTTTCTTGTAGATTACCTCCAATACCCCGTTTTTGTATGTTGCCTTCTGAGGCTTGGACGACACAAAATCTGGAAGTTCAATGTCTCCCATGTATTCTCGAGCCACACCCTTTGCTGACACAGACAGGTGTCTCCCATGCACTTGAACCTTGATGTCTTTTTTTTCAATGCCTGGCAGATCTACAACAACCGTTATTTTGTCTTTTTCATCCAATATATCGTGGAAGAGGTCGCATTTCGCTTTTTCCCCTTCAAGCTCTGGTTGTGTTGGTCCAGTATCTTGTACCCCCCCAATTGGGGGTTGTCTACACACATTTGACGCGCAAACGCCATCGACACTAAAGTGTCGGGCGTTTACAGGCGAACCAGACTGCTCCCTTTTATCCCCACAAATTGTGGGGCGAGCTGGTTCGCATCCGTAAAATCCCTTAAAGCCGGGGATGTTAGTGTATTCATCCACCACTGGCTTGCCGTCTGCTCCGGTGTAGGCGCTATATCCGTAGACATATGCCTTGCCCGGGCTGTTTCCTGCTTCAGACAGAAGCTTTGCTGCGTGCACGTCAAATTCCCTGAAAAAATCCTCGAATTCCCCGAATAAAGAGGGGGAACGAGGAGTCCTATCCCGTTTATCAAATGGAAACATATCAAACACCTCTATTTTTGTTTAAACTTTATTGATTTCGTTTATAATATAGTGTACAAAGTTATATTTAAACTTGTCGGTTACAGTATTTTTTAATCTGTTTTACTATTTCTTGAATATGGTGGTTAGGGTCAGGGTCATAAGACACAGGAAGCCAATAGAAAACACATTGGATGATGAACTTGAGTGGCTTTGTTCATCACTTGGTTTTTGCGAACCAATTGACAGGGACAAAACAGCCATCGCAATCTTCAAGAAACTGATGGAATCATCGCACCATGGCGAACCATTGAGGAGCGACGACATATCTGAAGGAATTGGAAAATCACGCGGCGCAGTAGTCAACCACCTAAACAAACTCATATCCTCGGGACTTGTTGTGAGAAAGAAAAACAGGTATGAACTAAGGGAACAGACACTTGAACAGACAATCCGGGAACTAAGACGTGACATGGAAAGGATGCTAGACGACATGGAAGAAACAGCAAAGGAAATAGACAAAAGATTCAGGCTTTGAAAAACTTTCTCCCAACTATTTTTGTCCCAGAACCAACAACAGACTCTACCTCAAATTCGTCGGCTACTGAACGCAAGACATACATGCCATAACCTGAACCTTTTCCCCCGGACCAACCCATTTCTAGCGCTTGACTCAAATCTTTTATTCCAGGGCCACGATCAAGAACCACAAATTCGACCCCAATATCTCCCTTGTCTTTTATCATTCTCGCCAAAAAAACCCCGCCACCAGTGTGGTCTCTGACATTCAATCCCATCTCGTTACCTAACTCAAACAAAGTATCAATATGTTCCCTAGGAACCGGCAATCCAGTGGTGAATGGACTAATTCTTTCGAATGAATGACGAAACGTTACAGATGATTATAACTTCTTGTTCTTTATTGGGAGC
>JAHIYG010000165.1 GCA_018815265.1 Candidatus Altarchaeota archaeon
GACGAAGAAAGACGTGACCGAGTCCCTGCATCGCAGATGGCAGGCATCATGGGTGAGCAGGATTTGGTTGACAAACTAGGACTTAGCGCGGAAGAGGCAAAAGACGTGGTTGCTGCAGTGCAACGCAACCCTCAATTCATCGACTTAGTAGATGCCAAAACAGCAAACACTGTCATGACTTTAGCTATTGCCAAAACAGTGGCTGAACGGATGGGTGCACAAGTCGACGAGAAGGCTCAGGAGCAGGGTGTAAAAGACCGGGCTGCCTAGCCGAGGTTTTTCTCCAGCCTATCCAGTTTATGGGTTCCCAAATCATATTTTATGTTGGCTTGCTCTATCAGAAAATTTATGTATTCCTCTGACACCAGTTTTCTCCCTTCCGACATTATTGGGACATCGATTCTCTCAGTGCTCAAGACCTCAATTAGAATCCTCTCATCCTTCACAGATTGGATGCCTGACCTTTTGAACCCTGATTCCCTGCATAGGTGGAGGAACCAAGACGCCTTATCTAGACTCCTCGCCATGACATGCAGTATTGGAGATTCATAGCGAAACCACAAGAGACCATCACATGGTTTAAACAGGGGGAAAACATCTTCCATGGAAACCTTCCTGTGCCACTTCCCAACAAAGTTGTCCAGTTTTTTACTGCCTAAATCCTGCATCAAAACCACCCTGCCGCCGCAGCTGGAGGTAGTGTAAAAATCAGGGAGATTATTGATTTTTTCCAAAAGCGGCATGAGCTCCCTGTCAACATCCCCGACACTGTCTGAAACACGCAAATTATTCACTGCCTGGCTTTTCTCCACCTTAAAAACCACACTATAATATAGCCTAAGCAATAATATTACCATGGCTGAAGAAGAGAAAAGCAGCAAGCTAGTGACTATTGCGTCAGTCGTTGCAGTAGTTTTAGTAGTGCTTTTCGCACTCGCTAAATTCACGCCAAAACCCACAACAGAAGAGATAAAATACGGCGTAAAAATAGTCTCAGAATTCCCGCTCGAAGAGATGAAATACCGGCAGTACCTGGCATTAAGCAATGACACAAACATGGCGCCTGAGTTGACGTGCAAGTTCGAACTCTCCGGAACCTCAACACTCGACCCCCAAGGATACAGAGTAGATATTGAAGAGGGAGACTACGGCGTGTATTTAGGCGTGAAGGAGGCTAAAATCAAGGGTAAAACCAACCAAGAAATACTCAACGCATGCCATGCCTTCGCATGCCTTAAAGACAACATAAACTGCGACGTATTCCAGAACATAGATGAATTCTTCAACAACGCAAAGAGCATGAGCATCATATTGGACGAGTCAGTAGCCGACGCAGGAGGCAGGGGATACGCTGAGATAGTTGGTGCATTAAGTTATTTGCAGACCAAACGAGTTGACCTAGACAAAAACGGCGTAGTTGAACAAAGTGAAGTCGACGTAAACGAGTTTTTCATCTATCCATTCACTATGAAGGATGGAATATGCACTCCACAGCCATACAACACCATAATACAAAATTGGAGCAGAAGAAACGAGACAGTCGACTGCGGGAAAATCGCGCCCGCAATATTTATGAAGTATTCTAATGAAACCCAACTCAAAGTCTACGGCAGCCGACTGGTACTGGAGGGGGGAGACGAGCAACTCCACACTGAGGCAATAATAGTCAGGGATATCATCGCGCCAGAATGGATCAGGAGAATATACGGCTACAACTAAAATGGGAGTAAACCTCAAAGACATAGTGGATGCAAAACAAATAAACTACGCAGACCTGTCAGGTAAAACAGTCGCAGTAGATGCTTTAAACAGCCTATACCAGTTTCTTGCGTCAATCCGCCAGCCCGACGGCACACCCCTCATGGACTCCAAGGGAAACGTCACATCACATCTGTCAGGCCTATTATATAGGACGACAAACCTCATAAAATTCGGCATCAAACCAGTTTACGTATTCGACGGAGAGCCAAGTGAACTGAAGAAAAAGACACTGCAAAAAAGACGCGAAGCCAAGGAGGAAGCCCAGAAGAAATGGGAACAAGCCAAATCTGAAGGCCGAATCGACGACGCCCTGAAATACAGCAAAAGAACGTCCAAACTGACTAGGGAAATGGGTGATGAAGCCAAGAAACTCCTCACATACATGGGTGTGCCGTGGACACAGGCACCGTCAGAAGGCGAAGCACAATGCACACATATTGTGTTAAGAGGAGATGCATACGCGGTAGCCTCCACAGACTATGACAGCCCGCTCTTCGGAGCCCCCCATCTTGTGAGAGGCCTGACAATGAGCGGAAAAATGGAGTTGAGCCAACTTGATCTCGAGGACACACTTAAAAAACTTGAATTGACAAGGGAACAGTTGATTGACGTAGCAATACTTGTAGGTACCGACTTTGACGACGGAGTATATGGATTAGGACCGAAAAAAGCGTTAAAGACTGTGAAAGAAGGGGGTATTGGAGAGCTACAGTTGGATTTTAACTTAGATGATATTAGAGACGTGTTTCTGAATCATCCGGTGACAGACGAATACGACATAAACTACAGAAAAATAGACGAAGACGGTCTTGTCAACCTACTTTCAAACGAGCATGACTTCAACATTGAACGTGTTAAAAGGGCGGCGACAGAACTCTCAAAAGCATATAGGGAAAACACCCAACAAAACATAAGCAAATGGTTTTAAGTATGGGAGGATGCTAGGTTGAAGGCTTGGACTGAGATGCTAGTCGAAAGATTTGAGTGGTTGGATGAAAACATTAATGCAATAAATAAAAGACGACACACCTCCCAAGACGAGATGTTCATCCACGACACTCTTCTGAACCAAACCTTTAGGTTGTACAGCATATTAGAAACATTAGACGACGGCTCATGCAACCTAGGATGCGGAGGACTGTGCTGTTTTTTCCCCAGAGAATTCTCTGTACAACTCGACTTAGACACAGTAGAAAAGATAAGATTTTACCTTAAAGGCAAAGGTGCCAAATTCGATGACTACGTGAGAAAATGCTGGTATGACAGATTACCAGATGAAATGAAAGATGCCCTCGACGAAGTCCACGCGACATTCGTTGAAAAAGGCATAAAAAAAGCGTATGAAGTGACCAGCAGAGAGGGACAGATGGATAAATCCGAAATCCCCAACATACCCCGGGCGCCAGATGGCAGACTACTCTGGACAGATGCCGACTCCTCCCCATGCGCCTTTTTGACAGATGACAGGCGCTGCAGCCTTTACGCTGCAGGCATCAAACCAGTTTTCTGCACTGAATTCATCTGCTCCGTAAACATAGCCTTGAAGGTCGCCAAACAACTGGGGTACCTGTCAGACAAAGACACTGCAGGGCTGCCCTTTCCAAAGCTGAAGAGATTAAGTGATGACATATTTGACACATTTGAAACGCTTATGAAATATGAAACAGAGTACCACACTGCATTTATAGAGATGGGTAAAAAATACATTAGCGGGGATGACATCGCAGAGCCTCTTGAAAGATTCAAAGGAGCTGAAAAGAAATACCTAAGAAACAGGAGGAAACTTTTTAAGAGTGCAATACACCCGAACTACATAGACCACATCAAAAAATTCCTCGCCGCAGACATCAGTAAACTGCCAATATTCAAGGAATACCCAACACCTCAACAGTGCATTGGCCGCTCAATAAGACACGTCAAAAGAAGCCGCCTACCTGAAGAGACAAAGGTTTAAGCGCCTCTTCACATACACCGTTCACCGCAGCATGTTTTTGTTGGTTATTTGTCTTTCTCCCATTTGAGGAGGTGCGTCACCTTCCCCAAAGAGCTGCCTTCTTTTATCTCTTCCCTTATCCTGTTTTCTTTTTCCAAAACATCCTGCGCCCGGTTGACTATTTCAACAGCTTTCTCCTGAGGTACAACAACCACTCCGTCTCCATCGCATAACACCCAGTCGCCTGGCCGTATTAAGATGTCGCCAACCTTGATTGGGATGTTGATTTTTCCCCTCCCTTTAGGCTCCCCCGCATTGGGGCATATGATGCGAGAATATACTGGGAAACCCAATGCTCTTATCTCGTCTGAATCACGCACTGCACCGTCGACGACTACTGCTGAAATCCTCTTTTTGATTGCAGACTGCGTCGCCAACTCCCCCCATACAGCGGGACCCACACCACCTGTTGTTATAACTAAAACATCTCCTTTTTTTGCCTCATCAATTGCCTCCACAGGCTTCGCCCAATCACCGGGACAGGATGAGACAGTCACCGCCAGCCCATATGCTCTATAGCCGGTACCAACAGGCTTTATCCCGTCAAGTGCTCCGCCCCTGTGCATGGCGTCAGAGACATTGGATGCTGAGACCTTACCAAGTATTTTTTTGACATCTCCCGTCCTCTTGAACAATGTAGTTTTTACTGGCTTCATCTTCTGCACAGCATCCTTAATGTCCTTGGCTGCAACCCCCGGGTTTTTGGCTTTGGTTATTGCACCGCCGACAATTACTATCCCAGCTCCGGCTTTGACTGCGTCGACAACTGATTCCGAATTCAAGCCGCCTGCGGCAGCGACAGGAATAGACACTTTAGAAGACACTTCCCGGACATTCTTGAAGGGGGTTTTAGCCTTCATCTGGTCATCTATTGATGTGTGGACTGCGACAATGTCAGCTCCAAGATTCTGAACCCACAATGCCTTCTCAACCGGGTTGTCGCATGATATCAGGTCTACACAAATTTTGCAGTTAAAGTTGCGCGCTGCCTCGACACACTCCTTTATCGTCGCCTCGGAAGCATGCCCCAGGACGTCGACTATGTCGGCGCCAGCTTTGGCTGCAGCCTCAACCTCGACCCTGCCAGCATCCATGACCTTCATGTCAGCGACAATGACCTTTCCTGGAAAATTTTTTCTGATTTCCCGGACGGCATTCAATCCCTCGCTTTTTATTAACGGCGTACCAGCCTCAATCAAGTCGACATACTTCCTGGCTTGGCCTGCAACCTTCAATGCCCGGTCCAAGTCCAAGAAATCAAGAGCCAACTGAACCTTAACAGCCATCGCAGTAATTCAATAATGATAGCATGAATATAAGGCCTACTTGCTTGGCTCAATCAGTTTGTAATGCATCACCAGGTGGTCGCCGTATTGGATTATCCCATCAAGGTTTAGTCCTATGTTTTCGTGCAGTTTCCCGTCAAAAACCTGTGCATGCTCCTGACCCAGGATTACTGGCGCCACAAGAAGATAGATTTCATCAACGAGTTTGTAGCTCAGAAACCTCATATTAACTGTGTAGTCTGCATCCAAAAGAATTTTTTTGATTCCTGCACGGTTTAATTCATTCATCATGTCTTCGAGATTCACAGCATGCTCACCCAATTCCATAACAGCAAGGTCGGACTTTGTCTTCTGAAGCCTGTGTATCCTGTTGGGGTGGGCCTTCTTGCAGGTGACCAACATCACCTTCTTCGAGGGGTCAGCCATAATCTTTGAGTCGACTGGGGTTTCGGCAAGCTTGTCTATGACGACAATCTTCGGCTTGTTCGGGGAGTCCTTCACGGGGAACTCCGGGTCTTCAACAGTGATTTTCTCAGCCGATGTGAGGACCGCATCAACTGTACCACGAAGCTCCTGGACACGATACTCCTGAAGACGGTTAGAAAGCATAGTAGGCCTTGCAATATCAACCCTACCGTCAACGCTGCATGCAGTCGACAGAATAATATACGGCCTATGCATCAAATAACAATTAGAATAGGAATAAAAAAACAGATGAAACAGTTATTAACAGATTCGTCGGTATCATAATAGATGGCTATAACCTCGAAAACCGATGGCACAATACAAAGACATGCAGTAGAGGGTTTAAGTCTCCCGGATATTAAGGCTTTTCTAGGGCAAACAGGCATTGATGACGCAAAAGGGATTGTTCACGAGTTCACAGGCGACAGCCAGACAAGAAGGCAGTGGAGGGAAGAAATAGTAAAACACCCACGAGCATTTGCATTGATGGATAAGCTGGCGAAAGAGTACGGCTTCACGGGTTTGATACCTAAAAAGGGCATAAGGTTTGCTGCATTCACCATAGACGAAAACAACCTGAAAATGGATGAAGGGATTGTTTTGCCTGATTACATAAGGAAGGATTTGATAACAGACCCCAATGGGGTCTTTTGCCCGGTATACAACAGGATGAGGGTGGGTCCGGAAATGCTTGAGAGGATAGAGTATTTATCAAGCATAGACGGTGAGTTGGCTGAATCAGGTTTAAGGCTTGTGTTAAGCCATGAGAGGGAACATGCAGTAGGTGAAGGAAGAACGAGAATGGTTTCGTTGGATGGGATAGCATCGAAAAAATTCTTTCAGCGGAGAGATGCACGGGCTGAAAGAGGGGCTGAAGTGGGGGCGTTAAAAAAATATGGGGAAGGCACAGAAAAAACAATGGATTATTTTGCGTTAAGGTATGCGTTCTCTGAACTCATTGACTTGACCCCCCAGCAACACCAAGACATAGTAGATGGCAGGGCCAATGAGCCAACATTGGGAGAAGATATATCCCGGTTCCACAGGTCAATAATCGAGGAAACTGTGGGAGTAGACAAGTTAAAACCGATTCTAGACAGGGCAAATGAGATAGTGCACGGCTTCTACGATAAGGCAAGAAAAAAAGAAAGGTCCTGAGGGATTTTTAATCCCTCAGCAGTGGTTGTAGCGTATTGTGTAGGCTAGTTTGCTTTCGCCGTTGGCCTTCACTGGTATGTTGAACCGTATTTTCTCGTTTGATTCCCTGACATAGTCGTAGTTTGTCCGGGTTATCGTCCAATCCCAGTATGCGCGCTCCAAGACCGTCACAGTTATGTCCTCGTCCTTGTGGTTTTTCAGATTCACTTCCCACTCTACCTCATACTGGCAGCCCATGTCGGTTATCTTCATCCTCTTGCGCTCCCCTACTATGTCGAATGCGTTACCCATCAGGAGCCTGATTGTTTCGTCCTTTGGTGTGTGGTCTATGCTGTCCTCTCCAATGAACTGCAGCATTCCTTCGCTGTCTTTCTTGAACACCCTGAAGGTCCCCTTAGGCAAGGGCATACCCAATCCCTTGTCTTGGCTGTTTTTGAAGTTCAGTTTCACCTTAACCTTGTTGTTGTCGCCTGAACTGTACCAGCCGCCAGTGCTTTCGTAGACATATTCCTTCTCAACACCCACTCCATCTGCGGTTAAAAGGCTTATCTGCTTTTGTTCCCGGTCCTTTAGTGTGGTCTTGCGTTGCAGGTCATACATGTGGTATTCGAAAAGCTGCTCCTCCTGGAATTGGGCGGCGCCTGCTTTCGCAGAGTATAGTCTTTCCTCCAGCATGTTATCCACATACGGTGACTGAACACGGTTAACATCGCCAGCCACAAGCTTCAATGATGCGTCATTGAATGTCGTGCCGGCATTGTTTGTTACAGTAACCCAACCTGTTAAATCCATGTTTTTATCGTCTTTGTCGACTACTGCTACATAGTCTGCCTTCCAGGTAAGGCCAGAGGTCATATATGACAATTCCGCCTTCTTGTCCCCTGCTCCCTCGTTTTCTATGAGCCATTCAAGAGTTGGTTTGATTATTAGGCCCTCCGGCAGTTTGGGCAAGACTAAATCGTTGACATAGACTACCTGTATTGTGCCATCATCTCGTTGGATGATTAACTCTCCGCTGGAGGACGCTAGTAGAATCCCCTCAACAACCTCCTTTGTGTCGCCTACGACCTTGTATCCTGTGATTTTTTTGCCTAAAAACTTTTCCATCAGTTTGTTTTTGCTGACCAAATCATATTGGTAGTTTTGTTCGAGTACTACAAAGCTTCCGTCAGAGGATGTGAGTTTCACACTCGTTGCATCTATTTGCGAAGCAACACCCTCGAAATAGTGTCTGTTGAGACCGTCTGCAAGGGACAAATCCCTTGTTTCCTTCACAACACCCAAGTTGCTATTGTAGACTGTAACTTCCAAACCGTTTTTTGCCTGTGGCACATTGCTGGATATAAGCTCTGGTGTCTGGGCGCACCCCGACACAGCCAAGACAAAAATCAAAAATAAAGCCGAAAATACATTGTTGGACTTCATATTAGAAATTCAGAACACACGCATTTAAAAGAGAATGTTTTACTTCGGAACAAACCGAAAGACCACCTACCGGTATCCTTCAATGACCTCATCTTCTGCTTTTTTGATTTCTGCAGATTTGTTCTTTAAGGTCTCCAACTTCTTTTTCGCATACTCGTACTTTGGATTCAGTTTAAGCGCCTTTTCATAGTCTTTCCTGGCGTCCTCAATCCTGTCGAGTTTCTCATATATCATTCCCCTGTTGGCATAGTATTCCTCAACCCGGGGATATAGGTTAATGGCTTTTCTTATGTTCTCCAGTGCCTTCTCATAGTCTTTCCCAATATATGACAGGGCTATTGTGTTGTAGACTCTGTCATCCTCTGGCAGAAGCTCAGACGCCTTAGTAAGGTGTTTGATGGCTTTTTTGTCATTTTTGAGGCGGAAATAAGATTTCCCTGCAAGGTAGTAGGCTTGCTGGCAGCGCGGGTCAATCTCCACAACCCGGAGGTTGTCTTCTATGGCTTCAGTATAGTGGCGTTTGCTGAAGTTTATGAATCCCCGAAGCAAAAGCGACTCGATATGCTTTGAGTCCAATTCAATGGATTTGTCAAGGTACTTAATTGCGTCATCGTATTTTTTGTCGTTATACAGGTATTCGCCTTGGCGGAAAAAATCCGTAGCATCCAATACATCCCCCTCCTTTCTCCCCAGTTCTTTTAGGTCGAAAAATAGTTTTTTCCTATACCTGGAGTATGGACTGATCTCATATGCCTTGTTCATGCACTCAATTGACTTGACCAAATCATCCTTTTTAGAGTACATGTAGGATAATTCGGAATATGTCTGATGGTCATCCGGCTTCAAAGACGTCGTCTTCTCAAGAGAAACTATGGCATCGTCGATTTCATCGTTTAGGTATTGCGTCTCCCCTAGTTGGTAATACAACTCATAATTTTCACCAAAAGACAAACCCTTAGACACAGCCTCCTTTGCTTTTTCATATTCCTTCATACGCCGGTAGGCTGTAGCCAGTAAGACATACGATTTTATGTGATCTTCCTTGAGGGATATTGATTTCTGCAGATATGCCACTGCCTTGTCATTTTCTTTGCTGTCTAGATAGTACTCTCCAAAGTGATAATGTATCATGTAATCATCTGGGGAGATGTTTAATGCCTTATCCAAAAGCTCCTTGGCTTTTTCCGAATCACCTGTTTTCCGACATACCTCAGACAAACCAAGAAGTGAGACTACATCATTAGGGTTGGATAACAACAGTTTCTCGTACTCAACAGTAGCCAAGTCATATTGTTTGTCTTTAACGAGTTTTTCAGCCTCTACATAAGTTGATTCATCAGGCATAGACATACATTAAGCAGACAGGTATAAATGGGTTATAGTCGAGGACATAGTTCCTCAGCTATATATTGAACATAAAACTAATCAATAAAGGTGGTAGATATGGAAGCTAAAAAGATGGCTATACCAGCCATAGGAGTAGGTATCGTAACAGCAGTGATATTTGGCACAATAACAAAGTTGCC
>JAHIYG010000166.1 GCA_018815265.1 Candidatus Altarchaeota archaeon
AATGTGGTGGATGGTGATTCAGATGAGTAAAAAGATACTGGTTGTGGATGATGAACCGGATATGGTCGACATATTGAAGCTTATTCTGACGCAGTCCGGATACGAGGTAGATGCAGTATATAATGGCAAAGAATGCCTGACGACGGCAGCCAAAACATCCTATGACCTGATAATACTAGATATTAGGATGCCTGAGATGGATGGGTGGACAACACTCAAGAAACTTAAGGAAGCCAAAATAACAAACAACACGCCGGTTCTAATACTTACTGTGGAAAAGGGCCCGGGTGTGGAGATATTTGGGTTGCAGGATGTGGTTGCAGACTACTTAACCAAGCCATTTGAGAGGGAAAAACTGGTTAAAAGAGTCAAGAAAGCCATAAAGGCTTCGTGAAACCACTATGTCAGGGGAAAAAGGCATAAATGGCTGTAAAAGTAGGGGCGAGTTCAATAAGACGCAGTCTTTTCAGCATCTCGAAGACATATTCAATTCCATAGGAGACCCCCTTTTCATAAAAGACAAAAATCACAGGAGAGTGCTGGTGAACGACGCATACTGCAGATTCATCGGTCGTTCACGTGAGAGTCTCATCGGAAAATCAGACTATGAAATCTTCTCAAGGGACGAGGCCGACATATTCACCGCTAATGACAATCTGGTTTTTGACACAGGAGAGGAGAAAGTAAACGAGGAATGCTATACCTCTTCGGATGGTGTGAAACACACAATTGTGACCAAAAAAAACCTTTTTGTCTGCGCTGACGGGGAGAAGTACATAGTTGGAATTGTAAGGGATGTAACACTCAGAAAGAAGTTAGAGTTGGATATGGTAAAAACCCTCGACTACTTAAATAACCTAATAAATTCCATTGGCGATCCTATTTTCGTCAAGGACCGCCAGCACAGGTGGGTTCTCCTAAATGATAGCCTCTGCAAGTTCATGGGCTACAAACTGGAGGAACTGATTGGGAAGTCTGACTATGACTTTTTCCCAAAGTCAGAAGCCGATGTTTTCTGGGCCAAGGACGAGGAGGTTTTCTCAAGCGGGAAGGAAAACCTAAATGAGGAGTTTTTCACAGACGCCAACGGCGTCATCCACACCATTCTGACAAAAAAGACCCTGTACACAGACATAGAAGGCAACAGCTACATAGTGGGCACCATACGCGACGTAACGTTGATGAAGAAATACGAGGCCGAACTCAGAGCATCAAAGGAAAACCTCGAGAAAGAGGTGGACAACAGGACACATGATCTCGTGGAGGCATTGAAGGAAAAGGCAGAGGTAGTCAACATAATAAACCGCAGCCCTGTGATGGTCTTCCTCTGGAGGATAGCCCCCGGTTGGCCGGTTGAGTATGCGTCGGAAAACGTAATGCAGATGGGATACACTTCCAAGGACTTCACTAGTGGAAAGGTATCTTGGGTGGGGATAACCCACCCCGAGGATATTCCACGCCTTGAAGAGGAGGTGAAAAACCACCTTGCAAAAGGACAGGACACCTTCAGGCAGACCTACAGGTTGAAGACGAAAAAGGGGGTGTATAGGTGGATGGAAGACGACACAAGGGTCCTCAGGGATGAGAACGGCCACCCAATCCATGTGCAGGGCTTAATCATTGACGTTACTGAATTACACACATACCAAATAGAACTCAGAAGAAAGAGCGAAGAATTAGATGATGCTCTCAGAAAGGCAAAAAACTATCTGGACATAGTTGGAAACATCATTGTCGTCTTAGACAAAACAGGAAAGGTCTCATTGATAAACAAGCGAGGAAGGGAAATACTTGGCTATAACTTGAGTGATATTGTCGGAAAACACTGGTTTAGAAACTTCATACCCAAGGACCAAAGCAGACAAACATTTCAGGTGTTCAAAAAGATTATAGCAGGTGAAATACAGTCTTTCGAACACTATAGAAACGCCATAGTAAACAGGGAAGGAGAGGAGAGGATAATCTCCTGGCATAATGCCCTCCTCTACGACGGTGATGAAATAATTGGAACTATAAGTTCTGGAGAAGACATAACTGAAAAACTCCAGGCTGAGCAGGAATTGAGTGAAAGCGAGAAGAAATACCGGAAACTAGTCGAAGGAGCTCCCATAGGGGTGGCAGTGCATTCTATGGGCAAGATATTTTATGCGAACCGAGAAGCTCTGAGAATAATCGGCGCTAAGAAACAATCAGAAATAGTAGGGAAGTCACTAATGGATTTTGTA
>JAHIYG010000167.1 GCA_018815265.1 Candidatus Altarchaeota archaeon
CTCCCATAGGAGGATGTCAAAGATATCAGGTATGTTGCAACCAAATCCGGGCGAAGCTGACGCGCAGCCTCGCAGATGACATCTTCAAACTCTAAAAGCCTAAAAATCAGCTCCTTCTCATCCTTATCAGAAACCTGAAAGTCGACATCTGCCTTGAAGTCGCCCGCTTTCTCAAGTATCCTGCAGCTTCTAGCATGCGC
Organism: Candidatus Altarchaeota archaeon; assembly: GCA_018815265.1. Lineage (GTDB taxonomy): Archaea > Altiarchaeota > Altiarchaeia > IMC4 > SCGC-AAA252-I15 > JAHIYG01. The sequence goes on from JAHIYG010000167.1 coordinate 201, forward strand.
ATACTGGATATACGGTGCGGTCTCACCGTCGAAGTTCAAGGCGTCACTAAAACTGAATGTAATCGGCTTATTTGGGGTAGTCTTGACAATATGGAATTTAACGGCGCCGACACCAACCATCCTGGCAGTGTCTTCATCTCCCAACTCCCTACTTCTCACCTCAGCCAAAGCATTCTCACACGACTCATCCAACAGCTCATCAACTGTCGCAACCTCTCCCTTGCGTGTTGAAAACTTTGTGCCTTCAAAATTAACGAAGCTGAAGTGGACAACCTCCACATCCCGGTCTACACCTAAGACCTCCCTCAAGATGGTTGACAATTCCTTGAACTGGAGTTTATGGTCCTCACCCAAAACATTAATGACGCGCTCACCCCATCCGAGTTTCTTAAGATGGTATGCTAAGTCGCGGCTTAGGTAAACCGAGGTCCCGTCAGCCCTGGCCAATACAGTGAATCCAGCACCCTTCTCAACGCCGAATGAACTCAAGTCAACGCCTTCGCCAACATCTGACTTAACATAGAAACCGCTATCCCTAACCTTCGTCATTACCTCCTCAACGGAGTTGTCCCTCAAGCATTCGCTTTCAAAGTCAAAGACGTCAAACACAATGCCTAATCTATTGAATGTCTCCATCTGGCCCTCCAAGGCGGTCTTGGCAGTGGACTTAATCAAATCCAAGACTTTGTCATCACCTGACTCCGCCCTTCTGATGAGCCCAGTAACATCATCCATAAATGCGTCATCTGACTCGCTTAATCTGTTTGCTTCGACATAGACGAAAAAAACCATGTAGTCCCCGCGTTTCGAATAGGTGCTATAGCGTTCAACCAGTTTTTCATTGGCTGCCAGTTTCTTCTCCAAACCCTGAGAAATCAAAACAACCTGTCTGCCCACGTCATTCACATAATAATGCGTTTCAACATCATAGCCGACAAATGACATAATCCTCTTGAGGGAGTCGCCAATCAGGGAGTTTCTAATCCTGCCCACATGTAGGGGGCCAGTCGGATTCACCGACGTATGCTCCAAAACAACCCTCACATTTTTCCTTGGAAAAAAACAATCCTCAAAAACTAGTTCAGTAAGCTTTTTATAATCTAGAAAAAAGTTCACATACCCTCCGTCGGAGACGACAGAGGAAATCAATCCTCTGCACTTTATTTTCGAAACGATATCTGACGCAATAACTCTGGGGTCTGCCCTCCCTACTTTGCCTAACTTGAATGCGATGGGGCTGCCCAGGTCAGCCACTGGAGAAGACACGACATCGCAGACACCAACTTCTGTGCCTGAAGCCCCAGACAAAACCCTTGCAATCTCCTCCTTCAAAGCTTTCATATGGTGATATATTAAATCAATAAAGAAAAATACTTATCTACTATGGATTTATTCGGTGGCCTGACCACGGAGATTATGAGGATGGAGGCGGAAAAAGCCTTCAAGTCAGGCGAATACAAGAGTGCAGTAAAAAAATACGAAAAACTTTTCCTTGATGCATTAAACAACAACGACCCGAAAGCCACATTATACAGTGAGAAAGTAGGTGACTGTTATGAGCGGATGGAGCATCAAGACAAGAAAGAGCGTGAAGAAGACCACCGCAAAGCTGCCGAATACTACATAAAAACAGCAGACCTCCTGCGGAAAGTCAATCAATTTGAAAAAGCAGGGGAAATGTATGAGAAGGGAGCCAAGGCATTCGATGAGATAGGGAACCTCAAAGCGGCGGGAGACTTCTACATGGAATCAGCGGCGATGTTCCAGAAGACGCAGGACTTTCTGAATGCCAGCTACGCATATCATCAAGCCGCTGAATACTACGAAAAAGGCGGAGCCTACGAAAAAGCATCTGAAACATATAGGGAATCGGTAGTCTGCGACCTCAAAATACATGATACAGCCAATGCGTCAGAGTCTTTCAAGAGGGCGGCATTGAACTATCAAAGACTCAACGACTACTCAAAGGCAATAGACAGCTATGCGTCCTCTATGGAGTTGGACACAGTAAACAGGGAATACCTGAAGGTTGCAGAAACATATGATAAAATAGCAGACTGCTACCTTGAGTTAGGAGACAAAAAAAACACGATATACTACCATGAAAAATCAGCAGACCTTCGGGCTGCAAACAACGACCTCAAAAGCGCTGGGATGTCATATAGAGAGATTGGCCAGGTATTGGAAGATGAGAATGAATTTGAGAAGGCTGTAGGGTATTTCCTCAAGTCTGCAAAGACATTCTACCGTGCGCCAGACAATGCGGAGGAGGGATTCTCATATGAAAAAGCAGCGCGTATTTATGAAAAACTGGAAAAATACGGCCTTGCAGGAAAACACTTTATGGAATCTGCAAGATCCTATGGTGTGGTCGGGAACGAAGTCTTGGCAGATGAATCCACAATAAAGGCGGCAGTAATGTTTTTGAAGGCAGTAGAACAGACAGAAGACAACCTAGAAAAGGCCGACTTTTCACTGAAGGCAGCCCAGTCATATGATGAGGCGAAACAATACTTGAAATCAGCGGATTCATACAACCTCTACTCAGAATACATGATGCTAGCCAGTCAGACCGAAAAGGCGTATGAGGGGTTTAACCAGGCTGCGAGGCAATATCTAAAGTCTGGAAAGACATGGGAGGCTGCGGAGGCGTTCATAAACCATGAAAACTACAAAGAAGCCGTTGAAATATATGATAAACTTGCGAAAGA
>JAHIYG010000168.1 GCA_018815265.1 Candidatus Altarchaeota archaeon
CCAGTGTTTTTATCTGTCTCATTTTTTAACAGTTTGAAATAACTGCTTTTCCCATACACGAGTTTGTATATGGTATATCTGTCAGCCAACTCGACCCTCGGCACATATTCGTCATGGAATATCAAACCCCCTCCAAGACGATATATGTATTCATCGTCAAACCGCACTATATTGAAATTCTCTGTGTTCAAAAGCACGTACCTTACTCCATTGTTCCTCAGGTTTATGGATGCTTGGCGGTCAGGCATCCAAAGCATTGAATGTATCTCTTTTTGTATGTCATTTGGCGTGGAAACAGCCCCCAAACCAGAGACCGCCTCTATGAGGTAACCCTTATCCCATGCAGCCAACACAGACCCTCCACGGTTGTTGCCTGAAAGCCATTTCAAAACATGGTATTCCCCCTCAGTGACTATCTTTCTTGCTTCAAGGTCATAAAGATAATATAGATTCAGCAACAGGCCATAAACCGCAATAACAACAAGACAATATCTTGTCTTTCCAGACATGACTCCGAAATACAATGCTATTCCAAAAATCAATGCGCTTGCAGTCAGTATGAATTTTGAACTAGTGAAAAAAAACATATACACAACCACTGCAGCAAACCATGTACCCATCACCCACCGTATCGTATTCGGTTTATTTTTCTTGGATTCAAAGGTCAAGGTAAGGGCTGCCATAATGGCTACTCCAACATCAACTATTCTTGTTCCCCTATCCATCTGCATGGAAAACAAAAAACCTAAGCAGGCGACTGTGATACCTATTATGTCCTCCCTCTTGAGTGAATAGTACGCGATTAATGGGAAAACCAGAAGCAGTATGTTATACCTCAGCCAGTATGTCCCAGCAGTCGCAGGGGTTACATCAGCTGAACCCATCCTGCCTTGGGGCAGAGCGGAAAGCGTCTCATCAAGTATGCCAGACAATATCCTGGCATTGAACAAAAACAATAGGAAAACTACCACCCCCACATATGTGAGGTACTTAAGTTTTCCCACATGTTTTCTCACATCTGAAACTGAATCAGCCAAAAGCCCCAAAAAAGTGGAAAAATGACTCTGGCATACCCTTGGTAGATAGCCATTATACGCCTTCCTCAATTTTGTGATGTATTTGGGGGTTTTCCCAGAGAAACTAAAGATTCTGTCCTCAACTCCGAATTTTTCAAACCCCCACATGTAAAAGTGAAATCCAGCATATATCGCTGAAGCGAATACTGCAACGTTTATGGAGTCATTCACGTTTTTTGCAACAGCCCAAACGATGTAATACATGGCAGAACAGACAAGGCCATAAATCAAACCCCCCCGTATGGCGTATACCATGAGTGTGAGGGATATGACAACCAACGGGATGGAGAGCATGTCATGGGTGAAACCTGCAGTTGACAGCGCAAGGGGTTCAACCATCATGGCATAGATTATGCCTGCAGCCAACCCTGTTTTTCTCCCATAAAGTGCGTTGGCCAAAAAATATATGGATACTGCGGTAGCGCATGAAAGCAGGACACCAACCCATTCGACAGCTATGATGTGGTATTCTGGGGGTACATAGGGGGATAGTCCCGTCAGAATCCACACTGTTGGGTCTCCTCCGCTATGGGTTAGGAAATTAAGGTGGGTGCCAGACATCACTGCCTTGAAAAGCCATGCTTCGACATGGTTTACTGCATACAAGCCGTAGCTGGCGTAGAAGAAAAGGTTCAGGACTATCCTCGGAATCAATGCAGCCAAAAAAACAAGCAATCCACACTCTACAACCTTAAACTTCCCCATAGTACACACTCAATATGCCACATACCCTCCGCAAAAAACAGTCAAAACCTCAACTGACCTATCTGATACATCAACAGTGCAGTTGAATAACACCGGATTTGGCCCAACGCCATAAGTTATTGCCTTTACTTCACCACCTACTAAATTTTCAGGATTTAACCCACCCAATGTTTTTCCACCAATCTCTGCTGTGGCGTTCACCAAAACTGTTTTATCTTCGCCATTGTTTTTAAGTATCACCCCTACTATAGCGGAATTTTTATAAATTTCGTGTTGCTCCTCCAACACCTCATACAACATGACATCTAATTTTGTGGCGTTGTCAATGACATGCAGTAGTGGCATAAAATATCCGTCGACAATGCCGTATCTTAGCTGATATATCGTGTATATGTTTGTTGCCTCTGGCTTCAGCAGATAGCTGGGAACCCTGACTAATCCGCCTTGCATCGCATACCCTGTATTGCCTGAGTCTTTGACTACTTCAAAGTTGTGGCCTGTCATGAAAACGTATCTTATGTTTTGCCTCCTCAACTCCAGGGCGGACTGGCGGGCTGGCAGCCAAAGCAGGTTATGCACTTTGTAATCTACAATTTGGGGAGTCGATACCGCATCCAATCCGCTCAATGCCTTAATCATGTAACCCCTATCCCAACTGCCAAGTACCCTTCCGTCGGCCTTGTTTTTTGAGAGCCAATCCAAAACCATGTATTCCGCCTCAGTGACTATCTCCCAGCCTTTGAGGTTGTATGTGTTTATTGTTGAAGTCAAAAAAAGG
>JAHIYG010000169.1 GCA_018815265.1 Candidatus Altarchaeota archaeon
AAACAAAATAAACTCTACCGAATTAAAAATGAGCATACTTTATTATTGTTGTCCTGCAATAAATGTTTTTTTTTACTCCATCAGTTTGAAAAATGCTTCTTCTAAATCATTCGAGTCTGTCTTTTTCAATATGTCCTTTTCTGTCCCGCACGCTTTCATCTTGCCTTTTTGTATTATCAGCATTTTGTCGCATAGTTTTGTCGCCTCATCCAACTGATGCGTTGAGAAAATTACTGTCTTACCGTCTTTTCTGAGTTTCTTCACCATATCAACCATTTTTTTCGCATACAGTGGGTCAAGGCCCGACGTCACCTCATCCAAGAGTACCAGCTTCGGGTCGTGTATCAGCGTTTTTGCAATAGCTACTCTCCTGCGCTGCCCTTTAGAAAGTGTCTTGACCTTCTCACCTATTTTGCCGTCTAAATCCACCAAATCAAGCGTCCTAGATACGGCATCTTTGACGTCTTTGACTCCATACAATGAAGCCATATACTCCAGATGGTCTTTGACTGTCATGTCGCCATATAGAAAGTCCTCCTCAGGCAGGTAGCCGACGATGGATTTGACTGCGATCTTGTCGGCTACGGTGTCTAGGCCGTTGACAGTGCAGCTTCCTTCTGTTGGGTCTAAGACTCCGCACAGCATCCTCAATGTCGTTGTCTTGCCTGCTCCGTTGGGACCTAGGAAACCAAATATTTCACCCTCATGAATTTCGAAGGATATGTCCTTTACTGCCCATTCTTTGGTGTATTTCTTTCCAAGCCCCTTTGCGGAGATATCAAATGACATAATAGGAATAACATCTGCTTAACAAAATAAAAAGGCGGGATAAATGTTTACCTTTGTGTTTGGTTCATTGCAATTCTTGCATTTTCACTCATTTGGGCGGCTTCAGTAACGTCTATGTTGTGTTCAACAATCCTCCTCGGTTTGGTCTGTATGATGCCAGACTTATCTAATGCATTACCTATCAATGGAATCCTCCCGAGCATCCCACCTAATACTCCGGGTTGTTGGATTCTTGTTTTCGTCTCAGTATCGATGCTGGTTGGCGTATTAGCATCTGCTTCAACATCTGATAGTTGAGTCATGATTTCGGTTTTTCTTGCAGACAACGAACCTATGTCATGCGGGGAAACTCCTGAGAGCGCACCCTCCAACTGGGGCTTTTGTTGTGTCTCAAGCTGGGTTAGCTCTTCAGCCAGATTAAGTTGGTCTATTTCACTCATCCCAGTCACTGTCGTGTTGACTGAGGTTTTCTCCACAGTTTTCATCTATATAAAAATCGGAACTATTGGCATAAAAGCATTAATATTTTACGTCTTAAGCCTAATTATCTCACTATATGCTCTCCAGGTTCTTGGTTATCAGCAAATACGAGATCAAACAGTATCTGAGGAGCACAGTCGATGAGGCGATCTTGGCATTGGTTCTCTTGACTGGGTTTCTTATGCTCATCACCCCTGAAGTCGGGGAAACCAACCTACCGTCAAGCTATAAACTATATACAATCGGCTATGTTCAAGACATGATATTCAAGGAGCTGGACCCTTACTCCATAGATTTCATATCCTATCCGTCACATCCTGATTTGGTTCAGGCTGCAAGCTTTCAGGAGGTTGACGTATATTCCTTCAAGGGTGTGTCAAAGATAGTTTTCTTCGGAACTGGAACACCGCGGTCTGGTAATGCTCTCACGACAGTAGATGCATTGATGCCTGAAATAAACTCGCTCGTGATATCTCGGCAGCTTGATAAAGACAGCACACTGTCTGGTGTGCTTCTTCCAATACGGCTTCAGATGAACTATGAGGAGATAAACTACACGAACTCAATTAGTCCGGAAACAATAGAAAAAAGGAAAAGGCTTTTAGGTGAAACAAGGCTTTTGGAGGGGCAATCTGAAGAAGCGGCAAATGCATCTGCAACATCAAACCTACCTGTTTCATCATTGGGGGAAGATGCATCTTCTACTATGGATGATCTACTTGATGAAGGCAACGCCACATTCGGTGACATAACATTGCCATCAGACTTAAATGTGGAATTCCCATTTAAAAACCTCTACAAAAACATGACCCTGCTTTCACCGATAATCTTCCTATCAATACTCTTGTCCCTGAGCCTGTCTAGAGAGCGCGTAGACAAAAACATAGAAAACCTCTTTACTGCCCCCCTCACAAGGACTGAAATAATCATTGGAAAAGCATTCCCCTACGCGGCATTGATGGTGTTTCTAAGCCTGGCATATGGCCTATACATCAACCCCTCTACTGAGGGATTTAAGGCGTCTGCAGTTTTTCTAGTGCTGTCTGCGACTATGCTGTCTTTTTCAGTTTTCTCTGCTGTCATATCACGGTCTTACAGGGAGCTGACGTTCATAGGCTCATTCAGCATATTCGCATTCTTCTTCTTCATAATATTGCCTAACGTATTCTCAGGAGTAAACATACTCGCATTCATATCTCCCCTGGATATTGTGACATCAATAGAAAACAATGCTGTGATACCTGCTACAGACCTCATTCTCTCCATGCTGCCTTATATGTCGCTTTTCGCATTTTTCGCATCTTTTTCATGGGTGTGCTTTACTCCAGAGGTGCTTTATGAGTCCAAAAGCTTCTGGACACTCCTTTCCATCTTCTACGACAGCCTCTCCAAAATGCTGAAAAGAGACATACTCTTCGTTTTCGCGTCAGTGTCATTGCTTGTCCCCTTCGTCTTTGTACTGGAGAGCATAGTAGCATATCTACTGCTCCCACTTGGCAGTCTAGCCCCTGCAGCATCGCTTCTTTTGCTTGCTACAGTCGAGGAAATAGTGAAGATACTGCCTTTTTACTTCAAAAAAACCAACCCAATAAAATATAGCATCTACTCTGGCGTGGCGTTTTTCCTTACAGAAAAAATATTCAACCTCTACCTGATATACAAAGTATACAGTTTCCTGGGCGGCCCATACACGTATTTCCTGAGCAGACTAGCGCCAACCCTTGCAGTACACATAATGTCTACCTTCCTTTTTGCAACAGTATTATACTATAATAGGGGGAATAGGAAGAGCTTGATATTCCTTGGTCTCATGTTGTCTGTCATGACTCACTACATATATAACATGCTGGTTCTGGGGGGTATGGTTTGAAAATTCAACACATAACCTACCGGGAGCTTAAGGCAATGGTTTCGGAAAAGAGTTTTGCATTAATCATACTGTTGGAGTTCCTTTTGGTGACGTCATCTGGGCTTTTGAGCGTCGGCTACGTGCTTTTGACATCTCCTGAATCGTCAAATACTGCAAATCAACTCGCATCCCTAGTTTATGTGGGGGTCGTAACAGACACTCCGGAGATATATTATAAGGCATTCTCAGATACGAATGTCAAATATACATTCTACAGCTCATATGTGGTTGCTAAGTCGGATTTCAAGGACGGCCTCATAGATACACTGCTTGTGGGGGACATATCTTTGGGTAGGGAGCCGGCGGTATTGCAGGTTTATCTGCCGTCCAACAACCCGAAGACTCCACTGACTAAACTTGCACTCAAGAAAATCCTGACCAAACTCGAAACCGAAGTGAGAGTCGAGAAAGTCGATGAATTCGCGTCGAATGTGGAGCTTGCAGACTACAAAATAATGAACTACCGGCTTAGGGGGAAACACATGGAGATATATTACGTCTTCACAATACCTCTTCTATTGTTTCTTCCGTCAGTCATAGCTGGAAGCCTGTCAATAGACAGTATCACCCAGGATCTGGAGTCAAAAAGAATACTGAACCTCCTGCTTGCACCTCTTTCCTATCTGGACGTTGTTTTAGGTAAGATACTGTCTGCATTGGTGATATCTGTGGTGCAGGCGATACTGTGGACTACAATAATCGACTTATTCTTCGTCCCTGTAGAAAACAAGTTGGCTCTGATTTCTGTGACGACATTGTATACGGTATTTTTCATGAACTGCGGGGCAGCGATTGCATTGCACCTGAAAAAGATGAAAAACAGCCAGATATTCTACACCTTCTTCTCAATGTCGGCAATCAGCCTATTCTCACCGTTTGCAAACCTTCATCCGTTGCTTCAGCAGGCTAGCCCGGCATACCTATTAGCTAAGTTATCACTCGGACACCCAACAACAAACTACCTACCTCACATACTCATATTGACTCTATTATCTGTTCTAACAACCCTCTATCTGAACAAAATAGCAGGCAAAATCACAGAAACTTAAAAAGTATCTAATGAGATAGTCTAGGGTAGACAGTACTCCCTAGTGGCACATAACACCTTATTTCTTAAACAATGTTCATTTATAAGTGTGTTTTTCCTGAATTTAATGGATAACTATCGGAGTTATCTGGTGGTTTAAACTGAAAGAGAAATCCATAGGAACAGGGTTAGTTGCTTTTTTTAACTATTATGGGTTTTTTGAAAAAATCAGCGGGGGTGTCTTTTATGAACAACAAAAATAAATGCAGAATGGATTCGGACTGTAGGTATAAAACATTGACTAACTCACGAGATGGAATATGGCATAAACTAATAATCATAACCTTCGCACTACTCATTATCACCTCACTTTCAGCCAGCGTAAGTGCTGGAGCCAATGACATAAAAATAACTGATTTCCAACTAGATGGTGCAAACACAGTATCTGTCACAGTGAGTTCCTCAATAACGTTGTCTGTGACTGGAGATCCAAAAAACGATGGATGGCAATCAACAAGATACAGGATTGGGGGGGCATCTGGAACATGGGTCTGTGAAGATACGCCAGACCATTCATCAGGCTCTGGAAGCGCGACTGAATCATTTACCATAACTGCCCCAGCTACAGTAGGCAGCTATAAGGTAGAGGTCGAAGTCCATAAAAGCAATGATTGTTCATCTTCTGGAAATGACAAAGATTCAATGTCTAGGAATAATGCCATAGTAACAACTGCATGTCCTGACTCAGACGGCGATGGGCATACTGATGAATCATGTGGTGGAGACGACTGCAACGACGGCAATGACGCCGTATATACTGGCGCAGACGACAGCGCATGTGATGGAGTAGACAACAACTGTGATGGAACCCCAGATGACGAATATACAGTTGACAGTAGTTGTTTCTTACC
>JAHIYG010000170.1 GCA_018815265.1 Candidatus Altarchaeota archaeon
AGTACTTGATGAGAAAGGAGAGCCTGTTCCAGTGGGGCATGGGGGATACCTTGTCATCAAGAAACCATGGCCTGGAATCATGAGGACAGTATGGGGTGACCATGAAAGATTCAAGCAAACCTACTGGGTCATGTACAAGGGAGTCTACAATGCAGGCGACGGCGCAAGGGTAGATGAAGACGGAGACTACTGGCTGATGGGTAGAGTAGATGATGTAGTCAACATAAGCGGCCACAGAATAGGGACAGCCGAAGTGGAGTCTGCATTAGTCAGTCATCCGACAGTCGCGGAAGCAGCCATAGTGCCGTTCCCACATGAGATTAAGGGGCAGGCACTGTATGCATATGTCACTTTGAAGGCTGGCGTCGACAAGACAGAAGACCTGAAGAAGGACCTGATGAAGCATGTGTCTAAGGAGATTGGCCCTATTGCGAAGCCTGACAAGATACAGTTTGCAGACGCCCTACCTAAGACGAGAAGCGGAAAGATTATGAGAAGAATACTCAGAAAGATTGCTGAGGGCGCATCTGACATAGGCAACACGACAACACTAGCCGACCCGACAGTGGTGGAAGAGCTTAAGGCTGGAAGGATAAAGTAAATATCCTTCCACACATCTTTTTTTAGGTGGTTTGAAATGAACAGATGGGTTATAGTTATTGCGGCATTACTTATACAATTGAGTTTGGGAGCGATATACAGTTGGAGCGTATTCACTGGCAGTCTCACAAAACCTATTAACGACGGCGGCCTCTATGGATTTAGCGCAAGTGAAGCAGCATGGATATTCTCTGCAGGCCTTGCGACATTCGCTGTGGTCATGGTGGTTGCTGGAAGATTACAGAAGAAAGTGGGTCCACGTCCCATTGCAATGGCAGGCGGTATCGTATTGGGTATCGGATACATACTTGGTGGATTTTTTGGGACAACCTTTTTGACGCAACTCCTCTTTATTGGGGTGGTCGGCGGCGCAGGAATAGGATTAGCATATGTGGTTCCAATTGCAGTCGGCATCAAATGGTTCCCTGACAAGAAAGGGATGATAACTGGGTTGGCTGTTGCAGGATTCGGGTTCGGGGCGACATTATGGGTCAAGCTTGCTGGAAGCTGGTTTGGCGGCCTATTGAACACTACCAACATATTCGGCTTGCCGGGTGTACAGAGTGTTTTCGTAATATATGGGGTGGTATTTTTGGTGATGGTGGTTGCAGCATCTATTGTGATGGTAAACCCTCCAGAAGGATATATTCCAAAGGGTTGGAAACCTCCTACTCCCTCTAAAAACACTCAGGCAACAGGTGTTGTTGAGATGGAAAGCGCGCAGATGCTTAAGACACCTGCGTTCTACATGCTTTGGCTGATGTTTTGTTTCAGTGCCCTTGCCGGCTTGATGGTTATATACTGTATACAGCTTTTTGGGGTAGATGCGTTACAAGCATCCTCTGCAGTTCCATCTGCGGCTGATGCAGCAGTTGTCGCAGGCACTGCGATGGCATGGTATGCAATATTAAATGGGTTAGGCAGGATTGCATGGGGTACAGTATCGGACAGGATAGGGAGAAAAACATCCCTTTTTGCAATGTGCCTTTTTCAAGGCATCATCATGTTGTTGTTCTACATGCTTGGAGCTTCAGAATATGGTTTGATAATCGGCGCATGCATTATAGGCTTTAACTTCGGCGGAAACTTCGCATTGTTTCCGGCAGCCACTGCAGACTTTTTTGGCAACAAGAATGTAGGGCAAAACTATGGGTGGGTTTTCCTATCCTATGGTGTAGCAGGAATACTTGGCCCCCAAGTTGCAGGATACTTCAAGGATTCTGCAGCAGGACAAGTCAGCGCATGGATGACGCCCTTCACCATAGCGGGAGTAGCATGCCTTCTGGCTGCTGGAATGGCCTTGATGATTAAGCCACCTAAAAAATAAATGGGGGGATGGTTTTTTTAACCCCCCACATCTTATTCTTTTTTTATATGATATCCAGAGATGAGTCAGTGCTTGTTGTAGTGGACATACAGGAGAAATTCAGGCCCCACATACACGAATGGGATGTGATGCTTGGCAATTCAATAAAACTCATTAAGGGATTGAAGATATTGGATGTTCCTGTCGTGGTGACTGAGCAGTATCCGAAAGGTTTGGGGGAGACGGTTGCCGAGATAAAGGAGGTTCTTGAATTCAAGCCAGTTGAAAAGACCTGTTTCAGCTGCATGGGAGAGGAAGGTTTCAGGAAAAATATATCGGGGAAGAAACAGGTCATACTGTGTGGCATTGAAGCCCATGTCTGCATCATGCAGACGACGCTGCAACTGCTTGACGAAGGATATGAGGTCTATCTCGTAGTGGATGCGATGTCCTCCCGGAAGAAGTCAGACAAGAGAATAGCTTTGAGGCGGGCGACACAAAAAGGCGCGATACCAGTTTCGACAGAGATGGTGTTGTTCGAACTCCTAAAGGATGCGAAAAACCTTGGATTCAAGGAAATACAGGCTATAGTGAAATGACGGATTTCATGTCACTCACTGTTTCAGGTTGACTATGTGCCCTATCATTTTGGCGTGTCTTGCTTTGGTTTTTTTCTTGAGTTCCTCGAGCATGGTTTTTTTGTCTTTCTCCTCAAGCGAGGTCTTAAGCATTTTGACTCTTGCAGTCTTGTATTTCCTAAGGATGGACCGTATTTCAGATATCACCTGGTCTGTGAGGCCGTTTTTTCCGACATGTACTGTGACAAGCCTTTCTTCACTCATCTAATACACCCTACCCCCTAATTGTCTGAGATTCTTTGAGCCTGTTATGAACATTCCAACCTTGAACTCCCTGATTAAGCCGTCCAAATACCTCCTTATTGCCTTCTCGCCTCCGCCGTAGTAGCATCTGAGAAACGGCAATGCGACACCGACGACATCAGCACCTAATGCAATGGCTTTGACAGCGTCCAAACCGTCCCTGACACCACCTGACCCAATCAACGGCTTATCCAACCTGCATAACTGCCTTATGCACTCTGCAGTAGGCGTTCCAGTATAGGAGTATGTCACCCCAACCCGCCTGAAATCCTTGTTTCTGAAGCTTTCAACAAGAGACCAGGAGGTTCCACCCCAGCCGCCGACGTCATATGCTGAAACCTTGAGTTTCCTAGCGCTTTCCAAGTCCAAACCCATACCTACTTCCTTGGCAATCACTGGAGTCTTCAGCTTAGACGCGATCTTGTTGATTTTACCTGCTAAACCCATGAAGTTCGTGTCGCCTTCTGGCTGCGCAGCCTCCTGCAGGGGATTCAAGTGCAGCGCCAAAGCGTCAGCATCAATCATGTCAACAGCAGCCTTGCACTCCTCCAATCCAAAGCCATAATTCAACTGGACAGCCCCCAAATTGCCTATCAACAAGATATCCTCTGCAACATCCCTCACCTGATATGTTTTAGCCAGTTTATTATCTTTTATCGCTGGCCGTTGGCTTCCCACACCCAAACCCAGTCCATACTCTTGGGCGACTGCTGCAAGGGTTTTGTTGATTTTCCTAGCCTCAGACGTCCCCCCAGTGATTGCTTCTATAACCAGTGGGAAATCAAGTCTTTTCCCAAGAAATGTAGTGGTTGTGTCGACTTCATTCAAGCTTACATCCGGCAATGATTTGGTCTTAAGTTTGTATGCGTCAAAGCCGGGATCTCCAGATTCAACCAATTCACCCGCGCAAATCCTAAGATGGTCTGTTTTCCTGTTTCCCACTCTACAACCTCCTGTCAACGAAATAATCTGCAATCGCCAAGAGAGTATTTTTAGCCTCTGAATCATCAACGACAGCAAGTGACTTCTTAGCCTCATCAATCAACTCAACTACCCTCCTCTCGCAGTACTTTATTGAACCAATCCTCTCAAGCAACCCTATGGCAGCAGTTACTTCCTCCTCTGATGCGTCAATCCTACCTAAGACATCCGACAGTCTCTTCCTGTCCTCTACGCTTCCATGATTCATTGCATGTATTATGAGAAGTGTTTTTTTCCCTGCCCTAATGTCTGAACCAACCGGCTTCCCGAATGTTTTTCTGTCTGCAGTCAAATCCAATATGTCATCCTTTATCTGGAACGCCAACCCACAGTTCGACCCATATACGCTGAAAGCATTGACCTGTTCCTTAGGTGCTGCACCCACGATGGCTCCAACCTTCACTGCAGCCTCAATTAACGCGCCTGTTTTCTTCCTAATCATTGAAGTATACTCCTGCTCTGAAACTGACTCATTTCTCTCAAAGAGCATATCCATCATCTGCCCCACAGTAACTTCCTCATTTGCGGCAATTAACGTATCCAGCGCATCCAATGTATGGTCTGGTGGAACCCCCGCTGTCCTAAGTGCTGCCATAGCCTTGAATGCAGCGCAATATAATGCGTCCCCCACCAATATAGCCATATCCTCTCCCCAGAGGCTGTGGACGGTTGGTTGGCCCCTCCGCTCCAAGTCATTATCCATTATGTCGTCATGGACTAGCGTGAATGTGTGCAATAACTCAATTGATGCGGCGGCAGGCAATGCTTTTTTGGCTTCTCCACCTACTGCCTCACACGCCAATAGGGTAAGACAAGGTCTGATGCGTTTGCCACCCGCATTTATGGGATGCAATATCATCTCCTGTATCTTTGAATCCCCTGCCAACGCGTATTTCTTCATCTCATCCTCCACGCCGACACACTTTGATTTTATGGCTTCTTTAACGTCCATGACTATTAATATTCCACATAAACCTATTTATAATCTCGAAAAATGGACAAACGCAGGCTATGCACAATAATGACCACTCAGGTGGCTTCCGTGTCAAAAACCCAGAAAGTCATCGAGGCAGTCTCAATAATGGGGTCAAAAAACATAGGGTCTGTTTTGGTTTTAGATTCCGGGAAACTTGAGGGAATAATAACTGAAAGGGATGTCCTCAAAGCTTTTTCACAAGGCAAAGACTTGGGCGACACATATATTTCAGAGTTGATGACGTCCTCCGTCGTATCTGCATCACCCCAGACTCCTGTATTAACGGCTGCGAAAACCATGGTAGAAAAAAGATTCAGGAGGCTTCCAGTTGTTGAAGCAGGCAACGTATTGGGCATAGTCACTGCGACAGACCTAGTTATCGAAATGGACTCACCCCACATAACAGGTATCGCCTCCGAGTACATGACCAAAATAGTCGGTTCAATCGAGAAAACACAGGATATATCCACTGCGACGAAAATTATGGTGGAGAAAAATATCGGCGGACTATTGGTTGTCGACGATGGAAAACCCTGCGGTATCATCACCGAAAGAGACATAATCAGGGGGATACTTGCGTACGGCAGCAGACTATCTACAGTGCAGGTTCACGAACTCTCTACAAAGGACTTGTTGACAGTCGAAGTAAACAACCAAATAAGCCACATCTGCCACCTAATGCATTACTACGGCGTCAGGAGGTTTCCAGTAGTAAACTCATCAGAGGATGTAGTAGGTATGATAACAGAAAAAGACCTGATGAATGCAATGGTCAACTCATACCTTTAACAGGCTCCTGAAGACCGACACATCAACATCATTCAATGACTTCACAACCTTCTCCGGATTCATAGACTCCAAATCCCTGAATGTATGCGTCCCAGTTGCTACCGCAACAGACTTCATGCCTGCCGCCTTTGCGGCGGCTATGCCATGGACTGAATCCTCCACCACAATACACTGCATTGGAGCTTCCCCAAGCAATGATGCAGCCTTCAGGAAAATATCTGGAAACGGTTTACTCCTTATGTCATCGCTTCTGTATGCTTTGGCATCAAAGAAATTACTTAACCCACCTGCAGAAACAATTTTCTCACCTATGTTCTCTGTGTTTGAGGTTCCCAAACCAACCTTAAAACCTTCAGCCTTAAGCGCAGTTAGTATTTCCACGGCTCCGGGCAGGAGCTTGCATTCCACCAAATTGTCTATCACCCATTTTCTCCTGGCTTTCGCCAGGCTATGGCAGTCAGCGTCTATGATGCCTTGTGACTTTAAGAAAACACCGATAATTTCCTCACCGCTTTTACCATATGTCTCAGACAAGTCACGTCGTTCGAAATTCAACCCGAATTCATGCAATAAAACCGCCTTAAAACCAGCTAGATGGACATCGAACAAATCTACTAAAGTGCCGTCTAAATCGAATATAACTGCTGGCATACGGAATATATTTATCTGCAGGTAATTAACTAATATGAAAGACTCTGGTGTAGCAGTCGCATATCCAGGATTGCCACTCATATTTGCCGAAGGATTCTCAGACTATAAAAAACGGATATCTGGCCACAGCCACGCAAGTTTTGCGCTAACTGACCTACAGGATATGGTGCGGACGGAGACGCGGGCGCAATTGATTCCTGCAGGTGTTGAAATACAAGTCGAAGGCGTGGAAGAAGCAAACCCCCGGATGCAGTCCGCGCATTCTGTCGTAAGGGAGATGCTAGGCTTGGCTGCAGGCAAAACCGGCATATCTCTCATGTCAAAGAACCAAAACATACTTACTGGATCAAGCGACTCCGGAGCTGCTGCGTTGGTGGCCTCAGTCGATGACACATTAGAACTCGGCCTCCCATACCATAAACTTGAAGAATACGCTCGGAAAATAAGCGAAACCGCATACAGGAGCATCTATGGCGGTTTGAGTGAATACACTGTGGATGACCGCGGAAACATATCTACCAATCAGCTGAAAAAAGCATCGTACTTCAAGGATGTCGTCATATATGCTGTGCCTTTTGAGTTGAAACGATTCAGCGCCGACGACCTGCATCTTAGGGTGAGCCAGCACCCCCGGTACAACCAGCGGAATGACCAAGTGAATGTTAGGCTTTCAGAACTTAAGGAGACACTGGGTTCAGGAGATATTGTTTCAATCCTCCGCCTCATGGAATTGGATGCCAAAACAGTCCATCAGATGTTTGCTGACATGGGTATGACAGTCATCAGGGAGGGGATGAAGGATTTCACAGTGAAAATAGATGATTTGCGCGCCAC
>JAHIYG010000171.1 GCA_018815265.1 Candidatus Altarchaeota archaeon
CGCGACGGTCCCATCCAACTCGATTTGAACACTCGCGTTCAAACACACAGCAAGCAAAGCTTGCTGGTGCGCCAGCAGACCAATAGTCTGCTGAGCATCGCGACGGTCCCATCCAACTCGATTTGAACACTCGCGTTCAAACACACAGCAAGCAAAGCTTTCCGACGCGCTAAAAGAGCCCAACTCTTTTAAGCGTCGCAGAGTTTTAATGTGTGGTTTTTAGTTTTTTTGCTGCATCCCGGTCTAAGAAAAACACTACATTTGGTCTGGTCCTTAGTGCTGATGCGGGATAGGAGGGTGTTATCTCCCCCTCCAATGAGTTTTTTACTGCATCTGCCTTTTGCGGTCCTTGAACTGCGACAGATATGATTTTAGAGGATAGGATGGTTGGGATAGTCATGGTTGCTGCTGTTTTAGGGACGTTATCTAGTAGCATATAGTCTTCAGCTTTGTCGTCAAAATCCCTGAGTTGTTGTCTTCTGCTGGTTTCATCCAATTCCACAATTTTCAGAATCTCTGAATCATCAAAGTCCGCTACATGAGGGTCGTTCAATGCTATATGGCCGTTTTCTCCAATACCTATAAGGGCAATATCTATCTGTCCTAGTTTTTTCAGTTTCAACTCATATTTTTTGATCTTCTCAGTTAGGTTAATACCGTCTTCATCCAGTATGAAGTGGATATTTTCTTGTTTCAAACCCTTTTTCAATGCTTCATCAACCAGGTTTTTTTTAAGAAATGTTTTGTGTGTGTGAGGATTATCAGGTTCTAAGTCATATTCGTCCAAATGCACTAAAGTCACCTTAGACCAGTCAATATCTTCCTTCAAAAGATATTTATACAATTCATTCTGGGAAGGTGCAGCAGCCAGATTGATAATGACCGTTCCCTGGTTTGAGATAAACTCTCTTATCTTTTGTCCGACAAATTTTGCAGCAGACGCGCCCATTTCATCGCGGGTTCTGAGGATGTTCACCTCTGGAGAATTTGATTCCATATTAGATGTCATAATAAGATTTGAGAGACCGTATAAAAAAGGCACTTCTAAATCCCAAGTATTTTTTTGACGAATTCGTTTTTTGGTTTATTAAGTATTTTTTTGGTTGTGTCCTTTTGGATGATTTTACCCTCTTGCAGAACAGCTATGTCGTCTGCAATGCCTTTCAAATCCGAGAAATTGTGGGTTACGTAGATTGTCGTCAGCCCGTATTCTTTCTTGATTTTTTTGAACATTTCAGTTATGTCTGAGCGGATTATTTGGTCTAGGTTTGACAGTGGCTCATCTAACAGTAGAATCTTTGGTTTAGGTATTAATGCCCTGGCGATTGCTAGTCTTTGTTTCTCACCGCCAGATAGTTGATGGGGGTATTTGCTAGAATGTTTGGTTAGGGCAAATTGTGTAAGGTAGGATTCAACTTCTTGTTTTTTCTCTTGCTTTGTTATTTTCCAATCCTCAACCATGAAATAAAGATGTTCAAAACAGTCCATGTGGGGCCACAAAGCCAATCCTTGAAAGACCATGGAGATGCCGCGTTTATATGGAGCATAGTCCGTATGTCTGTCAAAGACTGTTTCACAGTTTATTTTTATCGAACCTGAGTCTGGTTTCTCCAAGCCTGCTATCATGCGGAGTATCGTGGTTTTTCCGCATCCTGATGAACCTAGGATTCCAAGCAGTTTTTTATCTTCCACCTCCAAGCTGAGGCCATCAACTACTTTCTTTCCGTCAAATGACTTAGTCATGTTTTCGACTTTCAGGTTGGTCATTTTTTTGTGAGATATCAGGTAATAGTATCACAGACAAGAGTAAAAAGAGTAGATGGAATAAGTTAAAAAATTTTGTTGAGTTTTTTCATTGCATTGAGCATTACCACTTGCTCCTCAAAACCCAGCGTCCCCAGGACTGAATTGATTGTCTCCCTTCTTTTTTTTAGTATGTCAGCCCGTACTTTCAATCCCTTTTCAGTTAGTTGGACATAGACGATACGTCTGTCTTGGTCTGATGTGAGCCGTTTAAGGTATCCTTTTTTGACTAGTCCATCTGAAATCTTGGTGAGAGTGCTACTTTTCACTGAAGTAAGTTCAGAAAGCACACCCATTGCCATTTTTTTCTCGCCAACAGATGAGATAACCTGTATCTCCTTTGAGGTTAGGGTGTCAAAGTTGGTCTTACTGCCGTTTTTGAACTGTGATGCATTGAGTTTTTCAATGAAATCCAGCATTAAGGCGCTGAGATTTTCGTCGATGACTCCCTTACCGCTTAAACGCATAAGAAAAACATAATTTTCAAACATAATAAATATATTTCAAAGAAGAAATATTTTAAAAAATGAAATATTCATTATTGAAAATGTATCTTGAATGGTTTTAAGCCTTTCCTCAAAAGATTATGCCATGGAAAACAAATTTGCAGTAGGAATAGTTATACTATTTTTCATGACAATCCTATTTCTTGGATGCATAGAAAGCTCCGATACGCCAAAAGAAGAAGTTGGTTTAAGAGTACAAGGGGCTCAAAAAGAACAGCAGATGCAATCTCCGGGGGAGGTAGTTGTATATGTCGCACACGACCAGGATTTGTCCGAGCCAATACTTAAGGATTTCGAGGCTGAAACAGGAATTAAAGTCAAGCCACTGTATGACACTGAAACTACTAAGACTGTGGGTTTGGTGAACAAGTTGATTGCAGAAAAAAACAATCCACAAGCTGACGTTTTCTGGAATAATGAGGTGTCTAGAACGATGAAATTGAAGGACGAGGGTATTTTGGCCAAGTATGTCTCTCCAAATTCTCTGGATAAACCTGCTAACATGAGGGATGCCGAAGGTTTTTGGACAGGATTTGGTGCTAGGGCGCGGGTGATACTTTATAATACTGACCTTGTGTCTGCAGAGGATGCCCCAAAGTCTATTTTGGACTTCACCCAGCCTTTTTGGAATGGGAAGTTCTGCATTGCCAACCCGTTGTTTGGTTCAACAGGCTCTCATGTTTCAGCAATTTTCGCCCTTTGGGGTGAAGATAAAGCCAAGAAGTATTTCCAAGACCTTAAAGACAATAGTATGGCTATTGTTGAGAGTAATGGAATGGTTAGGGATGCTGTAGTAGCTGGGGAGTATTTAGCGGGCATAACCGACACCGACGATGCATATGAAGCCATAAGTGAAGGCAAGCATGTTGCTATGGTATTCCCTGACGCAGACGATTTTGGGACGTTGTTTTTCCCGAATTCAGTGATGCTGGTTAATGGGGGGCCCAATCCCGAAAACGGGAAAAAATTCATAGACTATGTCTTAAGCGCCAAGGTGGAGAGTAAGTTAGCAGGGAGCCAGGCCATGCAAATCCCATTAGGTAAAGGAGTACCTAAGCCAGATTATGTCCCTGACATTGAGAAGGTAAATAGTATGCAGGTTACACAAGAGGACATATCACAAAACCTTGAGTCGTCACAGAGGTATGTCCAGGAAACGCTACTAACATGAGTGAAGGGGACATAATCCCCCCTTCTTTTTTATTTAATTCAATAAGACATGAAATGGCTTTGAGCAGGAATAGCATTAAACACCTTGTGTTGCTGCTTTTCATAGTGTTGACTTTGACTCCTCCGGCGTTAGTTATTGTCCTTGATTTCTCCATAGACAGCTATAGGTCTGTTTTCTTCAACCCCCGACAGCTGACAATATTTTTCAGGACTGTAGAGTTGGGTTTGGGTGTGTCATTATTTAGCCTTCTTTTAGGTTGTGTAGTCGCCTTCCTTCTGGAATGCACCGACATGCCATTTAATAGGTTTTTCAACATAGCAACTATTGTGCCGCTGCTTATCCCACCATACATATCAGTGATAGGTTGGATGGTCTTATTGGGTAAGAAAGGCGACTGGATAAACATAAGCCTCCCAATCAACATCTACAACATAGAGACTGCAGTTGTTCTGCTTTCCCTCTCTTTCTTCCCCATGATAAGCATTATTGTCTCATACGCATTGCGCAATGCAGACTATAGGCTTGAGGAGGCGGCACGGCAGGTATTATCCCCCATAGCAGCGTTCAGGAAGGCTACGATACCACTGGTTCTCCCACACATAGTAATCAGTACTTTGTTTGTGTTTTTGCTGAGTATCTCTGAATACGGAGTACCTAGCCTTCTTCAGGTGCATGTCTTCATGACCGAGATATTTGCGGAGTTCTCTGCTTTTTTCAACATGGGCAATTCAGTCGCACTGTCCATCCCGCTTCTTGCATTGATACTCTTCATTATTTTTCTGATAAACCACAAAGTCAAGGACAAGTCATATGTGACAATATCGTCCTTCACAAGAAGTCGCAGAACCATCAGATTGACGCAGACACAAAAGATATTAGGTATCGCATACCTCAGTACATTAGTGCTTGTTTCGGCTGTTATCCCGCTGATGATTTTGTTTTATATGTCACATGCCAAGTTCGGGCAGGCATGGGAGACTGCCTGGGACTCCGTCATAAACAGCTTCTGGCTTGCTGCACTATCTGCAACAATACTTTCAGGAATTGCCTTCATAGTGGCATACTTTCATAGAAGGCTCACAGACCCACTGGTTCTTTCCCCACTAGCCGTACCTTCCGCCATCATTGGTCTTGGCCTAATTAAGATGTGGAACCACAGCCAGACCAATTTCATATACGCCACGCCCGCGATAATACTTCTTGGAGTGCTTGCTAGGTTTTTGCCGTTCGTGATAAAAACATACTCTCCATTTTTCGAGCAGATGCATGAGTCTGTGGAGCGGGCGGCAAGGCAATCCGGCGCTTCGTTTCATAAGATGCTTTGGAAGATTACCATGCCACTCATGCGCCGCTCCTACATACCTGTGTGGGCCATAGCGTTCATACTTTCCCTGAGAGAGCTTGAAGTGACGCTTTTGGTGACTCCCCCCGGGTTTCAGACGCTTCCGAACAGGATATACACCTTGCTCCACTACGGCGACTATGAGCTGGTGTCGGCGCTTTGCATCATGGTTGTAGTCCTGATTGTCCTCCCACTTGTTTCAATTATCTTATTAGAGAATGTGATAAAATGGCGTATATCGAAGTCGAGGGATTGAGCAAATCCCACGGGAACAAACGGATTTTAGACAGTGTGGCACTTAAGGTAAAAGAGCATGATGTCCTGGCGATACTTGGGTCTTCTGGAGCTGGCAAGACAACGATACTCAGGGTTTTGGCTGGTTTTGAGCGTCCAGACGCGGGCACAGTCACACTAGCTGGTGAGACCGTCAACAGCGGGAAAAAATACGTTGAACCAGAGAAAAGAAATGTAGCCACAGTATTCCAGGACCTTGCGTTGTGGCCACATCTCACAGCCAAAAAGCACCTAGCCTTCATACTCGACGCCGTCAAGTATCCCGGCAGTGAGAGGGAAAAAGAGA
>JAHIYG010000172.1 GCA_018815265.1 Candidatus Altarchaeota archaeon
CCATATCTGTCGAAGAACTTGAAGCCGTTATATTCAGGGGGATTATGGGATGCTGTGACCACAACGCCCACTCCATGGTCTTTAGTGGCGACACCCACAGTCGGCGTTGGAACAACCCCTAAAAGCGACACATTACATCCAGTGGATGTTAGTCCCGCGACAAAATCAGATTCTAACGCTAAACCAGACTGCCTTGTGTCTCTGCCAACTGCAACAGGCACTCTCTCAAAAGACCCTAACGCCGCACCCAAGTCTTTCGCAAATCCCTGGGGAAATTCCGTGAACTTCCTTCTTATACCTGATGTGCCGAAAAGACCGCTCATAGTTTCAATTAATTGAATGCGCAGATAAAAAAACGCCTTAAATAGGTGTTTGCATTATCTGGATAAATACATGAAAGATTGTTCTGAATTGATGACTGCTGGTGAGAGGAAGAAACTCAGACAGCATGCTAAGGAGGATGCTGAGATGAAGGCTAACGCTGAAAAGAGGAAAAATGAAAAGCGGGAAAACATACCGGACAGGATAATGAAGCGCCTAGACCGGATGGAGGAACTCGTAGGCAACAACAAAAACTCAAGAAAAAAACAACTACTTGAAAAGATAGCTGAAAAATACAAAGACTACTGACTTAATTCAATAGTGCAAGCCGAGCAATTAGTGCTTCAAGCTGTATTCTCTCGTTTGCTCCTTCGACTAATGTGAAGTTGGCTTCTCCGACTAAATCTATTATTTTAACCTTTGTTTTGTCATCTGCCTCTATGTTTAAGGCTTCTCGATTCATCTGCAATAGTATGTCTTCACCTGATAGCCCCACAGTCAGCATGAGATTGTCAAGGAGGTTTCTAGCATCCATGAATTTCCCGGAAAGCGCAAGTTCAAGAAGCAAGCGTATGTCTTCAGGCTTCGCCCGGGAAGTTATTTTGTAGACTCCCTCCTCATTGACTATTCCGTAGGTTGCAGCGCTTTGTAGTAGATTCACTGCACGCCGCATGTCACCTTCACTGACGTACATGATAGCTTCCAATCCCCCCTTGTCATATTTCACCTTCTCAGACTTCAAAATCCTCTCCAAATACTCTATGACGTCAGCCTTCGAAAGCCGTGTGAACCGAAATACTGCGCATCTGGATTGAATCGGCTCGATTATCTTTGAGCTGTAGTTGCAGGATAGTATGAACCTGCAGGATGTGGTGTACTGCTCCATCGTCCGACGCAGCGCATTCTGGGCGTCGGATGTCAGGGAATCCGACTCATCTAAAAATATTATTTTGAAGTCTCCTGACATAGAGCGTGTGCGGGCGAAATCCTTTATTTTACTCCTCACCACATCTATGCCGCGCTCGTCTGACGCGTTCAGTTCCAGGAAGTCCTCGCGAATACCTCCGAAGAACGCCTTGGTAATGCATATAGCGGCGGTCGTCTTTCCAACTCCAGCTGGGCCTGAGAAAAGCAGGTGAGGTATGCTTTTAGATGCGACATACGCCTTAAGCCGCTCCACAATGGGTTTTTGACCGACTATTTCATCCAGGGTTTTAGGCCTGTATTTTTCAGTCCAAGGCAATTCCATACGGCTACATATTAATTTTACAGATTAAAATAAAGGCACAGGAAATAGTATGCTATGATAAAAAGACGTGGGCTTGCTGGGATATCAGCCCTTATACTCATGGTTGCAGTGTTGATTTCGGCTTTTGTGATAGGGTATAGTCTTTACACCGCCACCCAGACTCTGCTCAGGCAGCAGGAGGCAGTCAGCGAACAGAAGGAAAAAAGCCTTCAAAGACCGGTTATAGTAGAGCATCTCAGAGCCCAGGACTTGGACGCAGACAAGAGAGTAGATGTGCTGGTGGCAGTCATACGTTTGAGGGGTGGGGACAATCCAATAAACCTAAACGATACGATAGTGTTGACACAAACCAGTGCAATAAACTGCAGCGCATTAACATATGGACTAGATTCTAAGCCTGGTTGCAGGTATGAAATCGCCTATGCTAAGACAGGGAAAAGATGGTATCAAGACCATCTAAGCGACGGGGATTTGATTGAGATGAGATACAGTGACACACAACTTAGAAAGGGCGTAGAAGACCTATCCTCAAGGATGGTTTTCGTGCCGCCAGAGGGATTATCAACGCAGGTTAATTTTGAAATGCCAGCCAGGATTTATCCTCCGAACATATATCTTTGGCCGGTTGGCGACCAAACATAAGCTTTAAATCCCCTTTCCTTCATAAATATCCTAAAAAAAAATGGCTGTTGAAGCAGTAGGCGACTACAACCCCAAAGAATTAGAGGAAAAAATACTTAGGTACTGGCGACAAGAGAAGGTAATGGAGGAGTCGCTCAAACCTAGAGGCGGAAAACGATTCTCTTTCTTGGAAGGTCCGCCAACCGCAAATGCACCCCCTGCACTGCATCATGTCGAGATGAGGACATTCAAGGACGTAGTCAACCGGTTCCAGTACATGCAGGGGAAGAGCGTGCCTAGAAAGGCGGGTTGGGACTGCCATGGACTGCCTGTTGAAGTCCAGGTTGAGAAGGAACTGCAACTCAAAAACAAAAAAGACATTCTAGACTACGGACTTGACAAATTCATAGAGAAATGCAGGACATCTGTATTCTCCCATATAAAGGAGTGGGATAGCCTGACTGATAGAATGGCTTACTGGGTCGACTTGAAAGACCCATACATCACCATGGACAACAACTATATAGAAAGCATATGGTGGAGCCTCAAGAAACTATTCGATGAGGGGCTGTTATATGAGGGATACCGTGTGGTGCCTCTTTGCACACGGTGTGGGACACCTCTTTCATCGCATGAGGTCGCACAGGGATACAAGACAGTAAAGGAAGATACAATCATAGTGTCATTTCCTGTCAAAGACAAAGAATTTAGCATATTGGCTTGGACCACAACGCCTTGGACGCTTTTGAGCAACGTCGCATTGGCTGTGAAGAAAGGAGTAAAATATGCTAAGATACTCTACCAGGGCGAAAAATACGTGCTTGCAAAGGAGCTTGCTGTAAAAAGATTCCCCGACGCAGACATACTAGAGGAGATGGACGGGGCAGACTTGGTGGGGATGGAGTATGTCCCGCTCTTCAACCATTTCATCGGAAAACTAGACAAACCATGTTGGAAGATAATCTCTGGTGACTTCGTCACAACAGAGGATGGAACAGGAGTAGTCCACATAGCCCCTGCCTTCGGAGAAGACGACTACAACGTGGGGGTCGAAAACAACCTGCCCATGGTCAACCCAATAGACTTAGATGGGAAATTCACAAAAGAAGTGCCGGAGCTAGCAGGTATTTTCGCAAAGGATGCAGACCCGAAAATAATAGCACTACTTGAGGAGAGGGGTTCAGTCGTTGCGAAATACCCCTATGAACACGAGTACCCCTATTGCTGGAGATGCAAGACACCGCTTCTGTACTATTCGATGAAGAGCTGGTTCATAAAGGTCTCAGACCACGTGAATGATTTGATGAACCAAAATAAGAAGATAACATGGTATCCCGCCACAATAGGCGAGGGAAGATTCGGCAACTGGCTGGAAAACGCAAGGGATTGGAGCCTCTCCAGAAACCGATTCTGGGGTACGCCGCTTCCAATATGGGAATGTGAATGCGGACAAAAGAAGGCAATAGGCTCCAGGAAAGAACTTATTGAAAACTCAAAAGGAAAGACTGCAGAAGACATAGACTTGCACAGGCCGTATGTGGACGAAGTTGTCCTGAGATGCAGTTGCGGCAAAGATATGAAGCGGGCGGAATATGTGATAGACTGCTGGTACGACTCAGGCGCGGCACCATTCGCACAATACCATTACCCATTCGAAAACCAAAAGCTGTTTAATGAGAGTTTCCCCTATGACTACATATCTGAGGCGACCGACCAGACAAGGGGTTGGTTTTATACGTTGCTTGTCGAGTCAACACTGCTTTTCGGAAAACCAGCCTACACCAGTTGCGTGGTCGGCGGACTGCTTTTGGACGACAACGGCGAGAAGATGAGCAAGTCAAACAAGAATATCATAGACCCCTGGAGCCTTTTCGAAACAGTAGGCGCTGACGCGGTAAGGCTGCAGATGTGTTCGACAGCACCATGGAACACAAAAAGATTCGGTACTGAATCTATGAAGGAGTCAGTACTGCCTGTTTTGAGGACTCTCTGGAACTGCTACAGCTTCACAGTAAGATACATGATACTTGACGGCTTCGACCCTATAAAGCATGGCATAAAAGACTGCACACTAAGCGTTGAAGACATGTGGATACTATCTGCGGCAGACGCTACAGTAGAGAAGGCGAAAAAAGCCTATGATATCCACGACTACCACCATGTCGTCTCAATAGTCTCAAACTACATAGTGGAAGACCTCTCAAGATGGTATATCAAACTCATAAGGGACAGGCTATGGCTTGAAGACAATGATGGAAAAATAAACCCCTCAAAAAAGGCAGCCTACATGACGCTGGCAAATGTGTTTGAGAGAATATGCACAATACTAGCGCCCATTGCGCCGTTCATATCTGATGAGATATATCTTAACCTTCTGAAAAAGGATGTGAAAAGCATTCACTTAAGCCTTTGGCCTAAGGAGACAAAAGTTGATGAGAGATTAAACACCGGCATGAACATTGTAAGAGCCATATTCGAGGCAGGCTCAAATTGCAGACAGGAAGCCAACATAAAACTCAGATACCCCATCGCAAAGGTGCAGATATCAGGTGATGCGAATGTTTGTGCTGCAGTCTCTGACTTGGAGGAGATAATCGCAAAGCAGCTTAACGCCAAAAGGGTAGAGTACGTCAATGAAATACCAGGTATCAGCTACACAGCAGTCCCAGACTACAGGATAATAGGCCCGAAATACGGCAAAACAGCAAACCAAGTAGCCAATGCAATAAAGGAAAATCCTGAAAAAGCCAAGAGAATAAAGGACACTGGATTATCAGCTGAGATAAATGGATTAGAAATAACCTCTGATATGATATCAGAGATACGGTTGGTCGTTGAAAAAGACCATGCAGCATCGGGTTTCACAGTCGATTCATCTGCAGGTGTCGTCTTAATAGACACCAAACGAACCAAGGAATTGGTAGACGAATCACTTGCAAGAGACATCATCAGACACATACAGGAGGAGAGAAAAAGGAAAAATCTCGAGGAGCTACAACTAATCACTGTGGAGCTGTCAAAGACTTCCGAAGTTGAGTCTATGATGCATACATATGCTGAAACAATAAAAAAGGAGGTTCGCGCATCAGAGATAACCCTCTTACAGGGGTTAAAAGCAGGTAAAAACCTCACATTCGAAGGAAAAGACATCCAATACCAGGTAATTGTTTAGAAGAGTCTTTTTATACCATTATAGGCTATATTATATCCCTGTTTTTTCAGCTAAAATGAAAGGTTCAGACGGATATCGCAGAAGGACTAGGCAGTTGAGGATTACACCCAAGGAAAAGGGCAAGGTCAGGATACGGTCTGTACTCGCCAGTTTCAGCGAAAAAGACAAGGTTTCCATAAAAATCGACTCAAGACACCAGAACATTCCACACCCCAGATTTAACGGCAGGATAGGTGAGGTCGTAGGCAACCAAGGCAGAGCCTATTTTGTCAAGTTCAAAGAGGGGAAAAAAGAAAAAACCATACTCGTAACTCCAGAACACTTGAGGAGGATATAAAATGGATGTTAAAGATTCTAAACCGGTCACATTAACTGAAGTCCAAACCATACTTAAGGCAAAGGAAAAGCAGTACAGTAAAGCAGATGTTGAACTCCGCTTCGAACAGAGACGCTCACTTGAACACGCGCAAAAATTCGCAAAAGTAAGTGTAAAAGACGCTAAAGACATGGCAAAAAAGCTCGCGGAGTTGGGGCTTGAATTAAACGACGAGCGCATAGTTAAGATAGTAGATGAACTACCTTCCTCAGTGGATGACATCCGAGCCATATTCGCGAAAGAACGGTTCAAATACGGCGAGGAAGAACTGAAAAAGATAGTAGACATTGTAGACCAGTATCGTTAGGGGGGCTAAATGAAAAAAGACGAACGTGCTCTGGTTCTGGATTATCTTCCAAAAGGCAAATCTGAAATGCCACCCCACAAGAGAAGACCAGTCGTGCAGGCAGTTGGGGAGAAATACTTCTCACTCCTGGAGTTAACCCCAAAAGAAGGCAAAAACTTCGATATCGGAGATAAGATATACATCGGCGATGATGCCAGAGACAAGATAGACCGCGTCGACAGGAGGATAAAGTACGAGTGGTTAACACCCACAGCAAAGGCTGAACTACCACACATTATCGAAGATATAGTTTCAGGCAATGAGAAGGAGTATGTTAATTTCTTCAATACAGCAGGTTCCCTCACAACTAGATTACACAAACTTGAGACACTTCCCAAAATAGGGAAGAAACACAGAGAAGAAATAATCATTGAACGGGAGAGCATACCCTTTGAAAGCTTTGAAGACATGAAATCAAGACTTTCACACACGCCAGATCCGGCAAAAGTAATAGTGGAAAAAATAATAGAGGAGCTAAAAGGCGAATCAAAATATTATCTTTTCACCCTGGTTGACGGCTCTAGCGCATACATATACAAAAAATCTTAGGGCGAGATGCAATAGTGTGTCATGCCGATTACCTTGCATTGGCCACTGCAGCATTCCTTGCTTGAAGTACATGAGCTGGATTCAGTCTTACAGCATTTGCCACCTATACACTTGCCACCGCATGAGTCTATTCTTGACTTCAAAAATCCTGACTCACAGAAATATTCCATGACCCTATATTAGTCTATGCAGTACTCTGACGTCTCAATGTATGTGCTGTTATACAGCAATATCCCAGATACATTTGCTGCATAGTCAAAGTATTTGATGCCTCCATCCGAGTCAAAACACACAGGAACAGTAGTTGAGGTGGTAGTGAAGGTCTTATTCAC
>JAHIYG010000173.1 GCA_018815265.1 Candidatus Altarchaeota archaeon
CAAAGAGGTAGTTGATGGTTTCAAGGATCCTGAGAATGTTGCAAAATTCTATGCGAACGCTATAAAGCAGGACTTCAACGACATGGGGTATGCGATAGATTGGCGGAGATTCTTCACTACAGGAGACAAGCAATACAACGCATTCATACGTTGGCAGTATCTGAAACTCAAGGAGAGGGGGTATATCATGCGCGGCAACCACGCCGTATACTTCTGCGACAACTGCGGAAACCCGGTGACAACAGACGACATCAAATCCGGCGACGAATACGAGATTGGCATGAACGAATTCTTTCTTATAAAGATGAAGTTCGAGGACGGGTGGTTGGTCGCCGCAACACTTCGACCTGAAACAGTCTTTGGAGTAGTAAACACTTGGATTCACCCGGGTGAAAAGTATGTGAAGGCAGATGTTGACGGTGAGATATGGTATGTCGCAGAGGGGTTTGTCGGCAAATACAGGAACCAGCAACATGAGGTGAAGGTGCTGGAGAGTTTTACAGGTTCTGATTTGGTGGGGAAAAAACTCACTGTCCCGATTGTGGAACGTGAGGTTTGCCTCTTGGCTGCTGAGTTCGTCGACGTCGATATCGCAACAGGTGTTGTGAATTCAGTCCCGGCGCATGCACCATATGACTACATAGCTGGGTTGGAGGCCGAGAAAAAATTAGGTGTGGAGTTGACTCCGATCACATTGATTAAAATCGACGGATACAGTGATGTCCCAGCAAAGGACCTCATTGAGAAGGAGGGGATTACCAGCCAATTAGATGTTGTAAAGCTTGAGAAGGTAACTGCAGAATTGTATAAGGATGAATTTTATCGGGGTGTCATGAATGAGAACTGCGGAGAATTCGAGGGCTTGCGCGTTCAGGAAGCCAAGGATCAAGTCATCCTAAAACTAAAGGATATGGGTCAGATTGGAAATGCCTTTGAGAAAAACATCAAGGACGGAGAGGGCAAGCCAGTTTCTGAGCCATTATGCCGCTGCGGCTCTCCAATAAGTATTAAGGTCTTGTCTGACCAGTGGTTTTTAGACTATGGAAACGGCGGCTGGAAGGAGCTTGCGAAGGAGGCGCTTTTGAAGGTTGATATTGAGCCTGAAATGTACCGGAAGGGTTTTGAGCATACAATAGACTGGCTGCATGAGTGGCCTTGTACAAGAAACAGGGGTTTGGGGACTAAGCTCCCCTTTGATGAGCGCTGGATGATTGAGTCCCTGTCAGACAGCACAATATACATGGCATACTACACAATCGCACACCGTCTGAAGGAGAAAAACATTCCAGAGGAAAAACTCAAACCCGAATTCTTCGATTATGTGTTTTTGGGTGTCGGTTCTGCGAAAGAGGTTTCTTCCAAAACTGGAGTCGACGCCGACACAGTCGAAAAAATCCGCAAGGAGTTCCTTTACTGGTATCCGATGGATGAGAGGCGAACTGGCATAGCCCACATCTCAAACCACCTAACCTTCATGCTCTTTCACCATGCGGCAGTTTTTGACAGTAGTTTTTGGCCGAAGAAAATCAGCTTAAACGAGATGCTAATCGCCGAGGGCAGGAAGATGAGTAAAAGCCTAGGGAACGTGATACCAATACATCACAGTATCGGAAAATACGGTGCAGATGTTGTGAGACTCTACTTAGTCTATGCAGCTGATCCTGAGACCACCTTGGATTGGAGGGAGAATCAGGCTGAAAACACGAAAAGGAGACTTAAGCAGTTTCAAGAGCACGTTGAAAAGATTGCGTTAGCATCCTATGAGGACGCGGCGGAGTCACATATTGACAGGTGGATGATGAGCAGGTTGAATTCCCGCATAAAAGAGGCAAACGATGCATTAGACAATTCCAGCGCTAGAAAGGCTATTCAATCCTGCCTTTACGAATTGTTGTCTGACATAAACTGGTATATGCGACGTACTGAAAAACAAAACAACAAAGTCATGGCTGACTTGGCAGACAAGTGGGTGAGGCTGATGACACCTTTCACACCCTACACATGCGAGGAGCTTTGGGAGAAACTAGGCAACAAGACAATGGTGACGTCGGAAAAATATCCCACTCCAGAACCGGCTGAAGACTACGGAGATGTTGAGACTAAGGAGGCATACATTATGGGTTTGCTTTCAGACATACAAAACATATTCCAGGTGCTCAAGAAGGACGTCAAAAAAATTCACCTTTACGTTTCACCACAGTGGAAGTATGATGCCTTTGATATGATAAAAGACGGGAAAACCATCAAGGATTTGATGGCAGACCCAACTATGAGGCAATATGGGAAGGACGCAGCTAAAATCATGCAGACAAGGGCTGAACAACTGCCTAAAAACGTGCTTTTAAGGGAGGGGGAGATACAGACATTATCTGCAGCCACTGGGTTTCTCTCGAAAGAATTGGGTGTGGAAGTGAAGGTTTACGACGAACCGACATATGATCCGGACGGAAAAAGCAAATTCGCACAACCCATGAAACCCGGAATCTACATGGAATAAACCTTTCCCCCCAGGCAGGATATAAAGAATAAAACCAATATTCAACTATGAGGGTCGCTTTATTTCTGCTTTCAATTTTTCTGACTTTGGGATGTATCTGCGGGAGTACACCGGAAACCGAAAATTTCACCGAAGAAACATCACTGCATGAAACTTCCTCCATAGTGCCACATACTACATCTTTTGATGGGAATCCGACATCAACTTCATTGGCTGAGCCAAAGAACAAGATAGACTGCGAGGCTTTAGGTGGACGATGGGGACGGATGGGACTTTATCCAGAGGAAATCTGCAACCTAAAGACCAAAGACGGAGGTAGAATATGTATGGACTCCAGCGAATGTGAGGGTATATGCATCGCAGAGCTCACACCTGAGGAGAGGAAAAAAGCCCAGAACTCTAAAATAAAGGCGACAGGAAAATGTTCAGAGTACATGAAAAAAGCCGGGTGC
>JAHIYG010000174.1 GCA_018815265.1 Candidatus Altarchaeota archaeon
CAAAGCCAAAGCCATAAGCCAGGAAAGCATCCACCGCCATGACGTCGTCGCAGAAGGCACTATTTCATAAACAATGGAGTTTAATATAACTTTTGTATGTTCACAAAAAATGAAAGATTTATTTTTCTCTTTGTCCTCCTGACATTACTACCCTTCACAAACAACATAGTCTGGGAAAATGACGCCTCCAGAATCGCGACCGCGGAATCCGTCGTGGACTGGGGGAGGTTGGAGATAACGAATTCCACCTTTGCCCCCAAGACAGACAAAATACTTGTGGATGGGAAATACTACTCCAACAAACATTTCATGTCTGTTCTGCCTGCAGTAATGTCATATGCTGTTCTCTCAGTCGCTAATGTGAAGATAGCATCCAACTCACCCACTGCAATATACCTCATTAACATATTATCTGTTGGTTTGGCGACATCGCTTTTCGCAGTCATCTTCCGGAGGCTGCTTTTGGAATCTGGAATGCCCAAGAAAAAAAGCACCCTATTCTCTCTCATGCTAATCTATGCCACTCCTGTACTCAACTACTCCGTCACATATAACAATCACATACTGTCTGCATTCATAAACCTTTGTAGCTTCTATTTTTTGAAAAGATTCACTGTAAAAAGGAATATGTATGACCTGCTTATGTGCGGTCTATTGATGGGATACGGAATAGGCGTAGACCTTCCATCCGGCATCGTCTTTTCGGCTGTGTTTATTTTTTATCTGCTTGGAAAAAACATCACATTAAAACAGATGAAGCACTACTTCATCGGATTGATCCCTCCTGTTTTGTTGTTTTTTGCCGTGAACTATCTGGTATTCTCCAGTGTTTATCCTGACTACTTCAACCCACAATACTACCACTACACAGGCTCCCAGTTTTTCACATCATCTGAAGCTACATTGGATGGGGAGACACTGCAGGTAACCCGCACGTCATATATCCTCAACATGCTCTTTGGAGGGCAGGGTTTTTTCACCCATACGCCACTGCTTCTTCTGTCTGCATTTTCACTTATTGCAATTGCATCCGACAAAAAATCCAGATTTAGGTAGGACGCTCTATTTTTGGGTTTGGGTTCCGCAGCATTAATGCTTTTTTACGCATACAACACCTCAAACTACGGGGGCTACTCATACGGGTTCAGGTATCTTCTACCCCTGATTCCCTACTTCATGTATCTGCTGTGTGTCTGGATTAAGGAAGTGAATTACGCGGCTTTCATGCATATTGCATTATCCTCTGCAGTCATAACCTTCGTGAACCTGTGGCCTGCGGTGTTTGGGCCATGGTACTATCTCCCACCACTAGCTTATCAGCTGGTTTTTGCATTGTCTTTTGTGATTCCAGCACCCTATCTTATCAGTCCCGTAAACCGAGAAACAATAATCTCTCTCATTAAGAACTGACTTCTGAACTCTTATATTTATCTGTTTCCTATTCTCTCCCATGCGAGTGCTTTTGCTACACTGCGATTTTCTCGAGTTTGAGGCTAAAAAAAAGGCATTAAGGGAGCCTGAGGAAGTCAAGGAACCTAGGGGGCGGCTTGAGGAGTGTGTTGTCTGCTTCATGAGCGTTGAAAAACCAGACGAGGAAAACCCAGACTATGTCGTAGACGAGACCTTAAAGGTCATAGACGACATGATGGCTCAGGTCAAGGCGCAAAACCTAGTCCTTTACCCATATGCCCATCTTTCGAGCAACCTCGGCTCACTGG
The DNA here is from genome assembly GCA_018815265.1 of Candidatus Altarchaeota archaeon. Classification (GTDB taxonomy): domain Archaea; phylum Altiarchaeota; class Altiarchaeia; order IMC4; family SCGC-AAA252-I15; genus JAHIYG01. The sequence continues at coordinate 1,719 of JAHIYG010000174.1, forward strand.
ATACTGCCCGAAATGTATTGGATGGTTTGTATGCTAAGGCGTCGCAGAAATACACAACCTTGAAGGCTCCGTTTGGGTGGTACAAAAGCTTCGGACTGAAATGCAAAGGCCACCCACTGTCTGAGTTGTCAAGGACCATCGTCCCAGGTGGGGCTTCCAAAAAGGAGGAGGGGGAATCCGAGGCCTTGAAGAAGGAGGAAAAAATACAAAGCCACTGGCACATAATGTCTGTCGACGGAGCCCTACATGAAATCGGAGACTTCGACTACAGCGGACGCGAAAACCTCAAGAAATTCGCATACTATGAAAAGGCCAAAGTCCGCCAAGCAGATAAGCTGCCGCCCCACATAGAACTGATGAAGAGACTGGAATTAGTCGACTATGAGCCGGCATCAGACGGGGGAAACATGCGCTACTACCCGAAGGGCAGGATGATAAAAGCCCTGTTGGAAACATACGTCACAGAACAGATACTGGACTACGGAGGAGTGGAAGTCGAAACCCCACTCATGTATGACCTAAAACATCCGACGCTTGAAAAATACCTCAACCGCTTCCCAGCAAGGCAGTACATGATACATTCAGACGACAAGAAATATTTCATGCGATTTGCCGCATGCTTCGGCCAGTTCCTGATGGCCCATGACGCGACACTGTCATACCGCAGCCTACCTCTTAGGCTTTACGAACTAGCCAGATATGCGTTTCGCCGGGAGAAAAGCGGCGAACTAGCAGGTCTTAGGAGACTTCGGGCTTTTACGATGCCTGACGTCCACGCACTTTGCACAGGTCTGGAGCAGGCGATGACCGAGTACAAGAGAAGGCTTAAACTATGCATCGACACCATCGAGGGCATTGGATTGTCCAAAGACGATGTGGAGTTGGGCCTACGTGTAACCCGCGAATTCTACAACGAACACAGGGAGTTCGTAGAATATCTTGTGAAAGAATTCGGGAAACCCGTCCTCGTAGAAATGTGGGATGAGAGGATATTCTACTTCATGCTCAAATACGAGCTCAACTTCGTGGACTCACTTGATAAGGCGTCTGCGTTATCAACCGACCAAATAGATGTAGAAAACGGAATAACCTATGACATACAATACACTGACTCCGATGGCAGCATGAAGAATCCAGTGATACTGCACTGCAGTCCATCCGGGGCGATAGAGCGTGTGATATACGCCCTTTTGGAGAAGGCTCACATGGTCCACGCGAGTGGGGGAACGCCCAAGCTACCATTGTGGCTTAGCCCAACGCAAATAAGGATCATTCCATTGTCTGACAAATTCCTTGACAAGGCAGTGGAACTCTGTGACCGGCTTTCCACCCAGCAGATAAGGGTTGATGTCGACGACAGAAGCGAAAGCATGGGGAAAAAGATAAGGGATGCTGAACGCGAATGGATACCCTACGTCTTGGTTTTGGGAGAAAAGGAGATTGAGTCTGGAAAAGTCAGCGTCAGAATCAGGGGTGAGAAGGAGCAGAAACTCCTTGTTGCAGAAGCAGTAGCTGTCGAAGTAAAGGAGCAAGTAAAAGGCAAACCATTCAGGCGCCTGCCGCTACCTAAGCTCTTGTCTGCGCGCCCGTCATTTACTGGACTTTAATACCCTGAAATAAATATTTAATCATGGACAGGGTTCTTGAACTGCATGAAGCAACACGGAAACTGGATGATATGTCACAGAAGATTACGAAGCCGACGGCAGTTGAACTGAAGGTTTTGTCTCAAATACTATCTGAACTCGAGCAAAGCAAAAAAATAAAGGCGATATTCGGTCAGGACCCACTCACGAACCTTGGTATTGTAGCGGTGTCAAATGACCTGAGGATAATCGACATAGACAAGATAAAATTGAGTGAGGAACAGAAGAAAGCGTTCTTGGATGAATTAAACCAGATAATAAGCTCCCATATGGCGCGCGTATAGACTCTACTCCCACTCCATCGTGGCGGGAGGCTTGTTTGTTATGTCATACACTACCCTGTTAACATCATGTATCTCGTTTGTTATCCTAGTGGAAATGGACTCCAGTATCTCATACGGCACCTTGCTGAAATTTGCTGTCATCGCATCCTTGCTCTCTATGATTCTCACAACCACAGGGTATTTGTAACTTCTTGAATCACCCTGAATCCCTACGCTTTTGACTGGCAAAAGGACTGCGAAACCCATCCAGTAATTCTCGTATACTCCTGCCTTTCTAAGCTCCTCCTCGACAATGTATCCTGCCCTCCTTGCTATGTCTGCCTTCTCAGGAGTTACTTCCCCCAGTATCCGAATACCTAATCCCGGCCCCGGGAAGACATGCCTTCTGATTATGACGTCAGACAACCCCACATCTTTAGCAATACGCCTGACCTCGTCCTTGTACAGGTCACGCAGGGGCTCGTAGACCTCCAATTTCATGTCTTTTTTTAGTCCTCCGACGTTGTGGTGGCTTTTTATGTTGTCTGAGTGTTTGGTAACTCCGGATTCGATTCGGTCGCTGTATATTGTGCCCTGAACCAACACGTCAGCTTTTACTTTTTCAGCCTCCTC
>JAHIYG010000175.1 GCA_018815265.1 Candidatus Altarchaeota archaeon
CCTAGTAATAACCCTCACCATGGCAGTCCCCAGCGCCAACCTATCCTCAACCAACATGCCAACGTAGGTGCCTGAAGCAAAGCCAGCGGCATATGCGACATAATTGACTGGGTTATTCAAATTCTCCATGACCTTGCTTATAGTCACAATCCAAATCAGAACCTCAATAAAACCCAAAAAAGGAGAAAGCCTCCTCATACCCTTAGTAATCAAGATGACCTTCACAGTCCCAATAGTGACGTCACAGATTCTAGCGCAAAAAATCAAAAAAGGCACCAAAACCCACTCAAAAAAAGACAAACTAAACATTATACACCTATTATAACACACTAACAGATAAGATATTTATAAACCAATCACACCTATCATTAAACAATGTCCATATTCGGTTTTATGGGTGGTGAAAGGGTATATACTACAATAGGGTTGCTTTTGGCTGCGTTTGTACTGGTTTTCATGTCATATTTCCTAGCTCCAACTGACATTCTCCATGGAGGATACAGGATAAAAGAAACAATATACCTGACGATTATTTACACAATCATTATACTGGTATTCTACAACATATACCACAGTATAGTCCGCAGAGAACAGGACAGAAGTCAGACGCTTGAAGCATGGCTTAAAGAGCAACCGCAGCCCGCACCAGAACAAATATCTGACACCATTTAACTTCTAATACCAAATAAACTACATGGTTGTTAAACCTGGAAAAAACAAATTCACCAAACCACGATTCACCATTGTCATCCCAGCATACAATGAGGCAGAAAGGATTAAGCCGACACTTGAGGCACTCACCAAAGAATTCGGGAAACAAGCCGAAATCATAGTGGTTGACGACGGCTCCGCAGACAACACTTCAGAGATAGCGTCCGAATATGGTGTGGAAATCATAAGGCACAAGGCAAACAAAGGCAAGGGGGCGGCAGTCAAAACAGGGTTCAAACATGCAAGGGGAAAAACAGTAGGCTTCGTAGACGCAGACAACTCAGCCACACCCCCTGACATACGGAAGGTGCTTGAGAAAGCAGAGGAAACAGGGGCTGCAGTAGGAGTCAGAAAAAAAACAAACAAAAGAAACAAACTCCGGGCACTGTTTTCCACAATATTCAAGAAACTAGCATCATTACTCTCAGATATTGACGTAGAAGACACACAATGCGGATGCAAGGCATTCAACAACCAAACAATCAAAAAAATACTAGCTAACATCAACTGCGACGGGTGGATATTCGACGTTGTAATACTTAAACTACTGAAAAAAGAGGGGGTTAAAGTAGCGCAAGTACAAATATCTTGGATAGATATGAAAGGATCTAAACTTAATCCCCTAAGGGATGGGGCAAACATGCTCTGCAGCCTAATCAAGATGAGGGCACAAAAATGAATTATCCACGACCTCTGGAGAAAACATTAGAAAAACTTGATACGCCACCAAAAATCCAGAACTATCTTGAAAAACTCAAATACAACGGCGGAGACAAATGTCACTCCCCCCTACATGTGGTGAAAAACAAAAGAGCTTACTGCTTTGAAGGGGCATTATTTGCCGCGGCATGCATGAAATACCACGGACACAAACCCCTCATAGTCGATTTGCGGGCAGTAAACGACGACGACCACATAATAGCAGTATACAAAAGAAACGGCCTCTGGGGGGCACTATCCAAATCCAACTTCCTAACCCTGCAGTATCGTGAACCCATATACCGCAGCCTGCGGGAGCTCGCCCAAAGCTACTTCAACTTCTACTACAACATCAAAGGGGAAAAGACACTCCGTGAATACTCAAGACCCATGAACCTCAACAGATTCAACGGATGGGAAACCACAGACGAAGACCTAAACTACCTCGGGGAACAAATAGACAAAATGAAGCATTATCCCATAACTGCAGGACACATCTTTAAAAACCTAAGGCCAGTCAATCCAAAACTACTGAAGGCATCCCTTATGGGTGCAAAACTACATGAAGTATACAAACCTTGAAATAGATTTATTTGCACTCTCCATATAGCTTCCATGCTGACATCAACATTCTGCCACATACCCGGGTTCGGAGAAAAAACAGAAAAACACCTATGGTGGGTGGGCTGCCACACATGGGATGACTTTTTGGAAAAAGACTGGGGCCTCACAAGAGAAAAATATATGCGACTGAAAGCAGGAATACTAGAGTCCAAGGCAAGACTTGATGAGTTCGATCACACATATTTCAGAGATAAACTCCCAAAGTCACAGTCCTGGAGGGCATATCGGACATTCAAAGACGACACCTGCTATCTGGACATTGAAACAACAGGCCTGTCAGCATCCCGCGACCACGTCACAACCGTCTGCATACACTCAACATCCGAAACAAAAACATATATTATGGGGGAAAACCTTGATGAACTGCAAAACGACCTCCTGAAATACAAATACTTAGTCTCATTCAACGGGGCGAGATTTGACCTGCCATTCCTCGAGAAAAACCAAGAAATCCATTTCACACAGATACACTTGGACCTCATATACCCTATGCGGTGGCTAGGATACTCTGGCGGCCTGAAAGCAATAGAACACCAGCTGGGGATGCAGAGAAACACGGATGGCGTCACAGGATACGATGCAGTAAGGCTCTGGCGAAGCTACAAAACAAATCGGGAAATCGAAGTCGCAGGACAAAAAGTCAAAGGAAAAAAAGCTCTTGAACTGCTTGTCACCTACAACCGGGAAGACACAGTAAACCTTGAAAAACTCGCAAACCACACAGTCACACAACTACTCAAAAGATACCGGAAAATA
>JAHIYG010000176.1 GCA_018815265.1 Candidatus Altarchaeota archaeon
ACCAATACTACAACCACCTCTCACTTAAGGACTATGTCAAAAACATAAAAGCTGGGCGTCTACCCATATATGTCGGCAAACAACTGCCTCCGGAGGAACAAAAAAGGCGCCATATTATATTCTCTCTAAAAATCCGAGACGGCATAGACAAGAAACAATATCGGAGCCAGTTTAAGAAGGAATTCACAGATGAATTCCATAAAAAACTTAAACACCTGCATGAATTGGGTTTAATCGAGGAAACCAACTCCAGAGTAAGGCTCACAGAAAAAGGACTCCTATTCCCAGACGAAATAGCCAAACAATTTTACTCGGACGAAGTGAGTAGAAAACTATGCTTGGGCTGTCCATAAGTTTATACATCATTTAGCCCGCATTTTTTTCTCCCGCAGTGTCTGATTGAGTCGTCGACCAATGGAGTCAATTGTCTCATGTTTTTTGCAACCTGTCTCTTGAAGAGATAAAGCGAAATGAATGTGGTTATGAAGGACATGGACAATACCACGGAGAAGACAGTATCGTTTATCAATTCATGCGTCACTGCGACGACTGCAATAATCAACTCAATACCTCCCCTGTCGTTCATCCCCAAACCCACCGAATTTATTGAACTCCAGTTTAATCCAGTCAGGTAACCAGATACTATGGCGCCGGCGTATTTGCCCACAAAAGCAATCAAAGCCAATGCGAAAAGCAGCGGCAAATCAGACAAAATCGCGGGAAAACTGAACTTCAAACCCATGGATATGAAAAAAAACGGCATAATCAAGCCGAAAGTCACAGCCTTAAGGTTTGAGATGATCTCTCTACCCTCCTTCTTACTTTGAATGTTTCGGTTTATTATCAACCCTGCAATAAAGGCCCCAATCAGGGAGCTTAAGCCGAAAACTTCACTCAACAGCGTAATCACCAACCCAAATGCGATGGAGAGGGTGAATACTCCCCCCTCTGTTTTTTCCATGTAAACCAGCCGCGCCAGATACGGGTAAATCTTGAATCCTATCACATATGCGAGTATGAAGAACGCCAGATACTCGAGATATAGCCTTGAAAAAACAGCTAGGATGGATGAGATGGATGGTGACTGAACCTCTATGAACGCCAGAAGAATCGTCAGGGAAAAAATCCCCCATATGTCGTCTACTACGCTGCCTCCAACAATCACAGTTCCCTCCAGTGTTTTCAAAAGGTCGTATTCCATTAGTATCTCAACTGCTACTGCGGCAGCAGTCACAGAAAGACACAATGCTATTGTGAACGACTGCAGGCTGGAAAACCCTGCCATGGACAGAAAAAGATAACCTGCGCCCAACGGAAATATGAAACACAATGTCCCGACAAGAAATGAGGGGGTGGAAAGAGACCTGAGCCTTTTCAAATCCATATCAGCGCCTGCGAGAAGCAGGAAGAACACGATTCCAATGTTTGATAGGAAATCCAGCAGTCCACTGAACTCCTCTGGCACTAGAAACTCCCTGATTCCTGGCAGCCCGAACACGATGCCTGCGAAGATGTAACCTAAAATATTGGGGTACTTGAACCTGCGAAACAGTTCAGCAGAGAGGAAAGACAAAAGAAGGCATACTGTAAATGAAAAAACCACAGAATTCCCAACATCCATTCAGGAAAATTAGGCGTGCAGAATTAAAAATTGAGGGTTTTGATTAGGGATAATCAAAACCCGCTAGCGGGCTTTGATTCCTTCTAATCCCTCATTTATCAACATCAACTGAGGGTTCATTAAAGCCCTCAATTATCAATGATTTGCAGCCAGCCTCTTCTCAACGCATAATTCGCAGTTTAACTCTTTACAATCTACCTTTTCCCCGCCCCATTTCCTACCATACTGCTTCAGCGCCTCAAGTATGTCGCAGGCGTCATCGCCTTTGTCAGTCAATGAATAATAGACCCTCGCAGGCTTGACATCATCCTTCACCTTCCTTATAATCAAGCCGTTTTCCTGCATTTCCTTAAGCCTCTCAGAAAGCATCTTCGTGCTGACGTCCACAAGAAGCCTCTTTAACTCCATGAAACTAAGCTTATTCCTTTTGCTATAGTAGATTTCCTTGATAATGAGGATGGTCCACCTCTTGCCCAAAAGCTTCAAAGTCTCCTTAAGAGGGCAAAAAACCCCCAAACCAGCCTGTTCAGAAGCAACATCTCCATCCATAGGAAGTTACCATAAGGGAACTAACTTTAATAAAGTAACTATTTGAGGATTTTCCCTGTTTCAAGATACCACAGATACAGGTCTAACTCACCTTGGCTTAGATTAAGTTTCACACAAAGCCTAGATAACAAAGCCTCTATCTCCAGATATCTCATCTTTGACATTGTCTTTGGCTTTTCAATCAAACCGTTAGCAACCAATAAATCCACTATGTGAAAGTCTATTATGGCGTAATTCTCGAATCCTATGTTTCTCAAAAAATGCGAAGCCTCCTTATACCCCAGACCCTTCACATTCTTGACAAGGTAATCTCGTCGGCTGTCAGACTTGAGGACATCCTCTAATATCGGAATATGCTTTCTAGCTTCGACAATGTATCTCGCACGGGTATTCGGGAAGCGATAACCCTCTCCTCTTAGTTTTCTGGCGAGAGCCCTCTCTGGTAGGGATAGAAATCCGCCGCCTACGTTCTCCTGTATCTTGATTGCTTTTTCAGCGTTATAGTTCGCAGTCAAAAGGCAAAAACACAACTCCCTGAATATTTCATTTGACCTGCCCTCTCCCGCCTTTTTAAACTCTAACATGCGTTTTCTGACTACCTTGCCTGCTGGGCCGCATTCAAGACGCTCTACTTCAGAAACCAACGCATCCATCTAATTATCAGCCAAAACCCGATCTCTTGGAAAACCTGCCTTCCTCCATGCAGTGTATCCATCTACGAGACGATATATCCTTTTGAACCCCATATCACCCATCTCATAACCCACGTATATGCTTTCTGAATTTCCGCCGCAATACAACAGATATGTCGCATCCCTGTCAAGCGACGGCAGCGTCAACTCAGCCTTTCTTGCCGGGATGTTTTTCGCACCAGGAATGTGTCCTACATTATAATACGGTGTCGCCCTCACATCAACTATAACAGGATTCTCGCCCCCTTCAATCAACGCCTTAGCCTGTTCCGCGTTGACTTCAGTATATGATTGTGTAGGGTCGATTTCAGGCACCCACACCCTCTCTGAAACATAATCTCTCAAAACTCCCGGGTCCTCCAGCGTCAAACCCCTCACTATGTCTGGGAAGGCTTCGGAAGCAATTTTCCTAGTTTGCTCCCGGGAATAGCCTGCAAAAACAAATACTGTCTGGTTACCAACCCATAGGTTTGGGACGACAATGACACGCTTAGCCTCAGGATTCGAGGTTAAATATTTTTTTTCCTCATGGTTCAATATGCCAGAGACTATCTCTCCAATCCCTTCCGGAGAATTCTGCCCCCCCAATATGAATATTTTGGGTTCATTCATGTGCTTTACATACCCTTCTGAAACCACATATGTGATGTTGTAACCCAAAAGCCCGTACAAGTCCAAGGTGCTCTTCGACGTCTGGTAATCCACTGTGTTCACAAACACAGTAATGGATTTGTTGGCATCATATGCGCAAACGAGGCCAGGAAAAACAGAAAACATCAAAACCGCAAAAACCCACTTCATCCTGGATACTGATATGTCTCCCAGGATTATATATGCTCCAGTAACATGGCAGTAACTTGTTTTTTTATATCCTGTATGTGAAGTATTATGACAGGTGATTTCATTGAAGATTTACATTGACAGCGCGGACTTGGACGAGATAAAAAAAGCGTATGAATGGGGTATAGCGGACGGTGTTACAACAAACCCGTCCCTTCTTAAAAAGGCAGTCGGAAAAAGAGCGGATATTAACATGAAAAAATACATAATCGACATACTAAAGACTGCTGAAGGCACTCCAGTCAGCCTTGAAGTCACGACCGAAACCTCGAAAGAAATGATAGCTGAGGGTAAAAAACTATATGAACTGTTCAACCCCGTCGCCGGAAACGTAGTCATAAAAATACCTGTGAACCCAGCATACACGGACGCAGACAAAACCCACTTCGACGGCATCAAAACAATCAAGGCACTCTCAACAGAGGGGATTCCAGTCAACACCACATTGATTTTCACTCCTGAGCAGGCGCTTCTTGCGGCCAAGGCAGGAGCTAGATACGTCAGCCCATTTGCAGGGCGCGTGGATGATTTAATCAGGAAAAACTCAGGCATGTCATTTGGCAAAGACGACTATTACCCACATGATGGAAAGACAAAGGATGGAGTAGTTCAAGATGACACTGGGGTAGTGTCGGGGATTGATTTGGTGTCCCAGTGTGTCGACATACTGCGGTACTATGGTCTGGAGACTGAAGTGTTGGCTGCATCGCTTAGGAATCCCCGCCAGGTCAGGGATGCCGCATTGGTTGGCGCAGACATTGCGACACTGCCTTTCCCAGTAATAGCAGACATGCTCAAACACAAGAAAACATACGAAGGAATGGAGGCCTTCAAAAAAGACATAGTGGACGAGTACGCCAGACTATGACTTTACAGCGATAATTGCCCCGACTTTCTTGTCTGGATCTAGTTTGTCTAGGGCAACTGGGACTGTGCCTTCAGGACTGTCTTGGGGAATAACCCTTATGTCTACTCCCTTATCTGCAAACTCTGCAAGCTCACGTCTCACCAGTTTATCTGCTGCTTTCCGATAATTTGAAGGCTCATCTGTCCCAAAATAATACCTGCAGAATGCTACATAAGCTTCC
>JAHIYG010000177.1 GCA_018815265.1 Candidatus Altarchaeota archaeon
AATACTGAAAAACTGGCTGAATAAGTGATATGGAATACAAGATAATACCAACAGGTTGTTTGAGTGGGGAAGTTGACGCCCCAGGCAGCAAATCATACACCATACGTGCCATATTGGCTGCCCTTTTGACAGATGGAAAAACAACTGTTAGGGCGCCCCTTCAGTCAAGAGACACCCAAGCAGCATACAACGCATGCGAGGCATTCGGTGGGAAAATCACAAGAAAAAAAGACCACATAATCATTAAAGGCACAGGTGGAAAAATAAAGGCTCCAAAAGATGTGTTAGACACGCTGAATTCAGGCACCACGATACGGATTGCAACAGCGATAGCTGCGCTCTCAGACTGTGAAACAACACTGACAGGCGACGAATCAATTAGGAGGCGTCCGATTAAGGCATTGCTTGACGCCCTAAACCAATTAGGCACTACATCTTCTTCCGCAAGCGGGTGCCCCCCAGTGAAAATCAAGGGGCCACTTACAGGTGGTGTGTGCGAGATACCAGGAGACATATCAAGCCAATACATCACCGCCATCCTCATGGCTTCGCCTTACGCAAAAAAAGACGTCGAAATAAAGCTCAAAACCAGATTGAAGAGCAGGCCATACGTGGATTTGACACTTGACATGCTCAAAAGACATAAGATATCTGTGGAAAACCGGGGATACGAGTCATTTCATATCGCCTGCAGACAAAAGTACAAACCCACAGACTATACAGTCGAGGGAGACTACAGTTCGGCCGCATTCATACTGTCTGCTGCTGCACTCACTAAATCACACGTGAGGGTCAATAACCTCTTCAATGATTCGCTGCAGGCAGACAAAAAAATAGTTGAGACACTCTCAAAAATGGGAGCCAATGCCAAGACATACAAGGACCATGTAGTCATTGAATCAGACGGGACACTAAATGGTTTGACTGTGGACTTGTCAGATTCCCCTGACTTACTGCCGATTGTGTCGGTTCTGGGCGCTTTCGCTGAAGGAAAGACAGAGATTGTAAATACTGGACATGCAAGGCTTAAGGAATGCGACAGGATACATGCCATGGCAGTGGAGCTGAAAAAAATGGGCGCAGACATAGTCGAAAAACAGGACGGACTGATTATGAAAAAATCGAAGTTGCTAGGCACTACAGTAGACGGGTGGTGTGACCACCGCATCATAATGAGCTTGGCTGTTGCGGGAATGCACTCGCAAGGCACAACAAAAATAACGGGCGCAGAACATGTCGACGTGACTTTTCCGAATTTCAGGGAGCTGATGAACGGTTTGGGGGCGGAGATAAAATGATAAAATTCCTGAAGGCGTGGTGGAGTGTCGTCAAACTTGGGTTAAACGAAGTAAAACTTGGGTTGTGGATGGTAGCGGATGCATACAAGAAGAAAAAATAGAGGGTTTTGACTATCCTATCAAAACCCTACATACGAATAGGCTTTGCCTATTCGTGTAGCGAAAACCACGAGGTTTCCGACTATAGCGGGCTTTGAATCTAGGTCATTACCCCCATTATACACGTGTCAAATGGGGTTAATCAAAGCCCTCAATAGCTATAAATCCCTCAAAAAATCCCTAATCCCCCTGTCGCATAGCCTGTAAAACACGAGTTTTCCGACGCTGTAGCATTCTATCAGGCCGCCCTGCCGGAGTATGGAGAGGTGCTGGCTTATTGTGGGCTGGCCCTTACCCAACACAGAGGACATCACGCACACACAAGTGTCGCCGCCCGACAAAATCGATAGAATCTGAAGCCTGATAGGATTAGAGAAAAGCTTTAGTTTCCTGGTGGCAGATAAAATTCTTCCCTTAGGCAAAAGCCTCTTCCTGACCTTTGGTGCTAAAGCAAGACACCGACTCATCTCGACATCAGTCTTTGCCATTGGATAAGATATGTCATTTATATATTAAATATTCATATTCATAAAATCTAATGTGAAATGTGGTACTATGACAGCTAAAAAAGGTTTTTTGAAGGGATTGTTTGATAAGTTGGATAAGATTCTAGTGGATAAGGGAAAGGACGAATGCTGCTGCAAGAAGAAGTGCAAGTAGAAGATGCTGGACTACGCCGTCGAGACCCTGGTTTATTCTGTTTTGGGATTGGATGCAGGGTCAGGCCTGGGGCAGGCAGTTAATTTCTTCGTCTACGACAGCGTAAAAATAATCATTCTCCTTTACGCCATGGTCTTCGGAATAGGGGTTTTCAGGACATACATACCTAATTCAAAGATAAAGAAGGCGCTCACAGGCGGACAAATGGGCCTAGGTTATTTCGCGGCTTCCTTCTTCGGGGCGGTGACGCCGTTCTGCTCATGTTCATCAATACCCATCTTTATGGGTTTTTTGAAGGCTGGTATCCCATTGGGTGTGGCGTTTACATTTTTGGTGACGTCACCTTTGATAAACGAATACTTGATTGTGTTGATGCTATCATACTTTGGAGTGAAAGTCACTGCCACATACGTCGTATTCGGTGTGTTGCTCGGAGTATCGGCTGGAGTATTAATAAACCACCTAAGGCTTGAGAAACACATAGAAAAAGGCTTTAGAGGCGCTGCAAACCATAAGGACGTAATATATAGGAGTTTCGTGGACAGGGTCAGTTTCGGTTTTTCAGAGGCTAACGACATAGTCTTGCGGCTTTGGAAATGGGTATTACTGGGTGTTGGAGCGGGCGCTGCCATACATGGCTTCGTCCCAGAAGAGTTGATACACAGCGTGCTTGAGAGGACGGGATTACTCTCTGTTCCCTTGGCTGTGGTATTGGGTATGCCCATATACGCGAACTGCGCAGCCGTAGTTCCAATAGCAGTTGTTTTGTTTCAGAAGGGTGTTCCATTGGGGACTGCACTTTCCTTTATGATGTCCACAGCAGCCCTCAGCCTGCCTGAAGCGATAATACTTCGGAGGG
>JAHIYG010000178.1 GCA_018815265.1 Candidatus Altarchaeota archaeon
AGATGCAATATCCCCCCGGTGTACTGCATATATGAGCTTTTTAGAGGCTTTTACAACCTCCCTCCCCTGCTTCATAGCCTCTATCTTGCCTCTGCTCAGGGTTTCCAGGTCTTTTTTTATCTCTTGAGTGTCTTTTTTGTCTAACATGGTATCACATATAGAATAGATTATATAATATATTCCTATATTGTATTCTTTTTTACCTGGGTGCAAAACATGGTTTCAATAGTTGTTGGAGGACATTACGGCGATGAAGGAAAGGGAAAAATAGTTTCATATCTGGCTGTCAAAGACAATCCCCTCTATATCTCAAGAGCAGGGGTGGGCCCCAACGCAGGCCACACAGTATATGTGGAGGGGAAAAAATACGGTTTGAGGATGATAACCTGCGGGTTCACAAACCCGAATGCACAACTGCTCATTGGAGCAGGGGTACTGGTTGACATACCCCGGCTTCTTGAAGAAATCAAGATGACTGATACCGACGGGCGGATTTTCATAGACAAAAGGTGCACAATCATCGAGCAGGAGCACAAGGACGCCGACAAATCCGCTAACAGCAAAAAAATAGGGACCACCGGCTCCGGTTGCGGCCCAGCAAACGCTGCCCGGGTGAATCGAACCGCAAAGCAGGCTAAGGATTTTTCAGAACTAAAAAAATATTTGGTTGATGTTCCTCAGATTTTGAACGATGCAATAGATGCAGGTGAAGAGGTGTTGATTGAGGGAACACAGGGCTTTGGCCTCTCACTATACTGGGGCAACTACCCCTATGTGACAAGCAAGGACACGTCAGCGTCGACTGCTGCAGCTGACTGCGGAATAGGCCCCACTAACATAGACAAAGTATATGCAATCTTTAAGGCATACATGAGCAGAGTAGGTGAGGACCCATATATCCATTACCTGACAGATGATGAAATAAATGCATCACCTGTTTTTGCCAGACTTTTGAAGAACGCAGATGAGAAAGGCCTTGATGGAACAGGCAACCAAAAGATTGCAAAGGTCTTGGGCGAGGTGGGGACGGTCACTGGGCGCCCGAGGAAAATAGGGGAATTTGACTACAAGCTTGCAAGATATTCCGCAAAAATAAACAGTGCGACAGACATATGCATAACCTGCTTGGACAAGCTCTTCCCAGAATGCTTTGGTGCAAAAGAACATTCTCAACTTTCTACTGAGGCGCTGGCTCACATCAAAAAAATAGAGGATGCAGTCGGAGTCAGGGCGACACTAATATCCACTGGACCTGACGTCAATGACGTGATTGATTTAAGAGATGGACTTGATTGACAGCCTGGAAAAGGCAACTAAAAGAATCATTGAATTGGAGCAGGAGCTTGGGGAATGGCAGGGAAAGGCTGCAGAAAGATTGACTCCTGAGCAACTGGCTGATAAGATACACAAGCAGCAGATTGAGAATTTTAGCTACCATCTCTTAAAGGCCAAGCAGCAGATTGACGACTTAGCTAGGAAGAACTTTGAACACCAGAAGGGGAAAGAGGCAGCATTGACTGAAGTAGCTGACTTGCGCCGGGAACTTGAAATCAAGAATCAACTGATTGACAAGCTAAAAAAACTATGTGAACTCAGAAAAGAAGAACAAAAGACTAAAAAGCAGGCAACATCAGTTTCCCCTATTCAGGAAGTCCCAATTCACGAGCCTCAATTAAGCACGCGAAAAAGACCAGTTGCAAAGACTAGGAAGCAAGTATTAGTCGATGGTTCAACACCGAAGACAAAGAAATCCAAGACAATAAAGGATTTGATGGATATGATGCTTCACCTTGACCATGTGAAACTATTGGATGCGTCCCTGCTTTTAGATGTGACTCCTGCTACCGTAGAAAAATGGACTATGGACCTTTCGAAAAGGGGGTTTCTTGTCGTCGACGACGAAGTCAGGGATAAAAAGACAATCTATGCGACAGACCTGCTGAAGAGGCTGAGATGAGATATGACTACATAGTTGTCGGCAATGGCCCGGCAGGATGTATTGCTGCAGCCAATGCCGCATGTGAAAGCGATGTTCTCCTGGTTGGCAAAGGCTTTAGGAGGGTGCAGTGTGCTGGATTGGTGAGTGTTTCCGGCCTTGAAAAAATAAATGTCAAACCAAAGGATAGTGTAGTGAATGTTGTGCGCGGGGCAAAAATATTTTCTCCCTCTGGGATAGAGACCGTGATTGACGGGAAGAAACCAAAAGCATACGTGCTGGACCGCATGGCATTTGATGAAATGCTTTTGGAAAAAGCATTGGATGCGGGGGTAAAATACAAAAAGGGATTTGTGGAGTCAATCAAACCGCAGGTAAAGATAAAAGGGCAGCGAGGGCAAAATGCCGATGTGACTGTTTTGGCATCTGGCACAGACTATAGCCTCCAACACAGGCATGGTTTGGAGACTCCAGGCGAATATCTTGTCGGCGGCCAGTATGAGATGAAGGTGGAATGCGACACAGACTTTGTTGAACTCTACTTCAATGTTCCTCATTTTTTCTCGTGGATAATACCCCTGGGCGACACAGCACGGGTGGGTTTGTGTGTCAGGGGTAATCCACGCCCGTATCTTGACTCATTTGTTAAAAAAATCACAAGGGAAAAACGGTTGAAGTCAGCGAGGAGATACTCTGAATCATTTGGAGTAATACCTGTTCACAACCCGAAAATGAGGACTGAATATGATGGGGTGAAACTGGTGGGTGATGCTGCAGGCCAGGTCAAGGCATCAACTGGCGGTGGAATTGTCATGGGTGGTTTGGCATGCAAACACATAGTTTCACCGGAATATGAGCGACTTTGGAGAGATGAGATAGGGTTTGAATTAAGGCTGCATCTTATGATACACCATGCAATAAACAGGATGTCTGACCATGGCAAAGACAGGTTTTTCAATATTGTCTCGGAATACCACCGAAACCTGGAGTCTTCAGGCGACATGGATTTAGCGTCTAAAACCATATGTTCTCTCCTGAAAGACCCTAGATTCATCGTAAAGGCTGCTGCAAATCTCCCATGGATTTTGATGGAATCCCTCTAAGCCCCTTTATATTGGCTTTTTCCATAACATTGTATCACATGGATGCGAACCAGATTATACTGGGGTGTGTACTTTTGACATTGGGGGTATTAGTCCCTGGTTTTGCCATATCTCTTGCTATCTTTCCAAAGAGGGACTCCTTAAACTTTGTTGAACGGGCTGGGCTTAGCATGGTATTCGGGTTTCTACCGTCCTTCATAGCATATTTCAACGCAAAAAACCTCAGCATACCAATAACTGACTTCACGGCTCCGGCGACAATAGCGTTGACTACACTATTTGCGTCAGCCGTATGGGCTGTGAGAATATCTAGAAAGTGAATTATTTCTCCTTTTTTATCTGTCTTTCAAATATTACAATATGGGTTTTGTGCAGTACATATTAAAAACACTGGCAAGGCATGAGAATAATCTCACATTTGCTTTCATGATGACTTTTGCAGTCATCTTGGTAGGTTACTCGTTTATGATATCTCATAACATAGTCGAGTCATCGACTAATTACCTGTCACTGCACACCATAATGCTGGTGCTCTCTTTTGTTTTGGCATTTGTAGTCTCCTACTTCATGCTCAAGTCTTTTGGCCAGGAAAGGCATGTGCAGTTTTACGCTGGCGAGGAAATAATCCTGAAATCCATATCCGACAAGACATATGCTGCTTTGGTGAGTATGGGAGACCAAGATGTGAACATAGTTCCTGTTCACTCCAACATTTATTTGACGAACATGGGTTTGGTGGTCGAGCCTAAGGGTTCCGGGGAGATAGCGTTGTTTGTTCCGAGAGACATGATAAGGGACTTCAGACCACACCAAAACGGAATATCTGTACGCTACATCGACATAAAAGGGGTATATACTGAGGTGCTTTTAATAGTAGACGACAGGCAGGCATTCCTAGAAGAGATTGTGAAACTGACGACTGGCAACTTCATCTAAATAAATTAACTGTTTACCTATCTCTTCTCCTATGGAGGAAGTCCCGGAACTTGGTGAGAAATTTGAAACTGCGATTAAGGAATTCTCCTCGCAGCTTATTGAACACGAGAATTTTTTCGTAGTAAGCCATCACGACGCTGATGGGATAACAAGCTGCGCAATAACCGTTGACTTGCTGAAAAGTATTGGAAAGGACGTGGAGTTCAAGTGCATCAAACAGATTGATTCGGCGACCGTTGACGAAATAAAA
>JAHIYG010000179.1 GCA_018815265.1 Candidatus Altarchaeota archaeon
ATACATACGGGATACGTCCCCTTACATAGATAATTTCTCAAAAAAATCAATTCTTTTCGAGAAGGCAATAGCTGCTTGGCCTAAGACAGTCCCAGGTTTGGGTTCTATTCTAACTGGAAAATATGGTTCAACCATACATATGATGTATGCGACATTCGACCCATTCTACAATGAGTCGGCGTCACTGCCTGAGATACTTAATGAAAATGGGTATTCAACGTTTGCGTTTGTAACCAATGGCAACCTCCAGATTGATAAGGGATGGAGTCGGGGGTTTGATGAATACTATGAATCATGGAAGACGTTCAATCGTTCAAGAGCGCATAACGTCAATGCATACGCCATTGATTACCTCAACAGAAACAAGAAAGGCAAGTTTTTTGTGTGGCTTCACTACATAGACCCGCATGTTCCATATCGAGCTTTTGAGGATGAATTCAAGGCAAAATTTGTAAATGACTCCCACTATGACAAAATATTCTATGACCTTGACAGGAAGAGGAATATCCCCCTAACAATCGAACCATGGCTTACCCATGGCATAAACGACATACCTAAGTCAGCGGCTGAAGACAACATAACTGATGTGGCATATTACATCTCTCAATACGACGGTGAAATATCCTACACTGACAAATACGTCGGTCTCATGTTGCAGTATCTGTCTGAAAATGGCCTTTTGAACAATACAATAGTTGTATTTACTGTGGACCATGGGGAGGCGTTGGGCGATCATGACTGGTATTTTGACCATGGAAGATACGCATACGATGACTGCAGCCAAATACCCCTTCTGATGTACATACCAGGAGTTGACTCGAGAAACATAAGCTATCCCGTCTCTGGGATAGACATAACCCCTACACTACTTGATTTGATAGGCGTCCAAACCAATGCCGACTTTGAAGGCATGTCCCTTAAACCTGTGATATCAGGCGAGAAAGAGTATGTGTCAGAATATGTTTATAACGAGGCGGGATACAACAGGGACTATCAGCGGACAGTCAGGGACTCGCAATATACGCTCCTCTACACTCCATTCATCCAGGAGAAAGACTACATGACTGACACGTTTGAACTTTATGACTTTAGAGACTCGTTTCAGACAAAAAACATAATCTTGGAACGTCCTGATGAGGCTGAGAAACTGAAGAAAGTCCTCTTTGCATGGATGAAGGAGAACCAGCCACCGCTTAGAGGCTATACCCTGATAGACGGATACAAAAGCGCGTTAACTGCAGACTTTGAATTCCCGGAAATAGATGTGTCAGGAAACAAATTCTATGGGAAGGTCGAATCCAAGAATGTGGATTTTGATGTTTGCTACACCCTGCCAGTACCTAATCCAGATGCAGAGATAGTATTGGAGGCATTGGAAGCTAATACCGTTGATAAACCCTTCCAGGCTGATTGGAGCCAGAAATGGGATGACAAAAAACTAAACAGACCGTGTGTCGGGGATAGTTGGGGGTGCCTCAGAATCAATGGTGAAAAAATAAATAATCTCCCATATGCTGTGCGTATCCAGGAAATAAGCTCTAGAACCTCGGACGGCTATGTGAGTCTTTACAGCGACGGTGGAAACAAGACATTCTGCTTCAAATCAAGCACCTTGAACAAAAGAGCGGAAGAAACTGATTTAGGCTATGTGATTGAGTTCATGGGGCATGTAAATGATGTCTCAAATGAGGAAATGGATGAGAGAACTCATCAGGAGCTGATTAACCTCGGCTACATAGACTAGGCTTTCTTGAATCCTATGGCTAATCTTGTCCCACGTATGGCCTTAACAACCATCTTTTCAGAGTATTCGTCAACTACAGCGCTTACGTCTTTGCTCATGCCGTAATCATGCCAGACTATAACCCCATTCTTCCCCAGGTGCTTTAGTGCATTCTCAGTGTCTAACCGGATATAATCTAGGTAGTGGCAGCCGTCGATGAATGCCAAATCAAAAGGAGTACTTAACTTTTTCCAATCTACTTTTGCGGAGTCACAGTACACCTGATTGATTTTACCCTCATATTTCGTCCCCCTATATTGCTCCCGATATTTATCCTTTTTTTCGGCGTTTCCGCATATTTTCGGTACATTCAACGCCAACTCAATACTTTCGTCATCTGGCAAATCCACAGTCGTTATCCTAGCGTCTGAGACGGTGTTCACAGCCAAATTCAATGTGGTATTCCCGTCATATGTTCCGATTTCCAGGATGTTTCTGGCATCCAAATGCTTAACAATTGAAAGCAACACAATCAACTCATACACGTCTATTGAAGTGCCTATCGTCCTGTTGTATGTCTGTTGTATCCTGACCTCAACATCAGATATTTTTGGAAAAACATCAGTGATGTTTTCTCTCCTCAGTTTCCCGTAGCTCCACGTTGCAATGCGAAAGGCTTCAGGGTCTTTTGGAGTCAATCCTATTGGAAAAAAACGCCTCCAAAAAATCTCCAATGTCGCCGCAGGATTACTCAATGCTTTTGGTAGATTTTTTATTATTTTTCTTGGAGTGGCTGTTGTTTTATCCATATCTTATCTCCCTCGTCTAAACCAGAATGAGATGAGGGCATTGAACCGGTATGCTACCTCATGGAATATGTTGAATTTGCTCCTTCTAGTGTCACTGCAAAAAACAGGTATCTCGATGATTTTTCCGCGTTGGTGTATCATGTAAGCCACTTCAATCACATATGATGAACCATAGTCTATTTTCCCCAAATAGGGTTCTATCATTCCCTTCATGTATCCTTTTGCGCCGATGCTATAGTCTCCATACTCCATTTTGAATAATATCTTTACAAGATAGTAGTATCCCTTGCTCAAAATGATTCTGGCAATGCTTCTGTACTGTTCCCCCATCCTTTTCGACCCGATTACCATGTCATATTCGTCAAGTAGGGTTGTACACTCATCTATGAATGCCATGTCAGTCGTCAGGTCCGCGTCTATGGATATTATCTTGTCATATCTTGCCTCAGACACCATCTTGACAAATGCGTGTCCCACACCCTTTTCTGGAATTGAAAAGAACCGTATGACACCGCCGTATTCAGACTCTAATCTTCTGCCTATATCGTCGGTCGCGTCTGTGGACCCGTTGCTACAAATCAGAACCTCAAATGGTTCGCCGACTTTTTTTGCGCAATCAACTAGTTTGACGGCGTTTTGACGCAGTATCTCAGCCTCATTGTATACTGGCACGACTATTGAAAACATTTTATCTGCTTAGAAACTAAAATAGTGGATGAATATAATCTTTTTTAGATATATATGTTACTCAGTAGATAGTGATGAAAAAACAAAGGAAAAAATTGGGACGGCTCGACTTTGCAATTGCAGTTTTCCTGCTTGCAGTCTACCTGTATCTATTCATAGGTTCGGAAGAAAAAGACGATATATCCCACCTGCCAACTTTGGTTGATTGTTATGAGTTAAATGATAACATCAGACTATACAGTGCCTGCGTTATCGGTGTGGCTAAAATAGATGATAACCTAAACCACTGCGTCCTCCTCTCTGACTGGGAGCCAGAATTTGCAGAGTGCATCACATCCATGGCTGTCTTTGACGACAACCTAAACCACTGTAGCATACTTGTAAAGAATGCCGCATTCTATTCTACGTGTGTCGGGAAAATGGCTCAGAAGGACGATAACCTGAACCACTGCACTCTACTTAGTGAAGACCCCAGCCTCTATTCAAAATGTGTTTTGGGGATGGCTTTGTTTGATGGTAACGCCAACCACTGCGTCCTGCTGAAGAACTATCCAGGGATGTTTTTCGACTGTGTCACTGCAATGGTTAGAAACCAAAGTGAAAGCCACCATTGCAACTTCTTACCAGTCGACTCCGCAGAATACGCAAAGTGCATGTCTCTACTGTCCTAACCTATGTGTTTTTCATTCCACCAATTAGCCACTTCCCAGGCAGTTGCCACCCAGCAGCTTTTATCCCTTCTTACTGTCTCAAGCGCCTTTCTATATGCCTTAAGTATCTTTGGATTACCCAAGTCGTATTTGCAGGGATGTGTCTGCATCAGAATCAATCCTTTCCTTTTTTTAATGGTTTCAAACTGTTTAAGCCATGTTTCTAAAATTTTTTCAGGGTCGTATTTGAGGAGGGTACCAAGCAGGAAATCAGAGGGTACAGTAACTGGCAATTCCACGATGCCGTTTATCAGGTGGGGCATTATAGTGGCAGCTCCTATCCTGTGCCTTTCCAAGGAACCGAATATTCTCGAATTCTGCAGCCCTGAACTGTATAGAAAGTGTTTTTTGAGCGTTTCCGTTCGTTTCAGCACGAAATTGTTGTATGGTGGCCTGAATCCCTTAATCTTCACCCCTCTGAAATGGTTCAGGTACTCTTTTATCCGCTCCTCATATTCCGCATATGTTAATGTATCTGCTGAAAAATCATGGGTTAGGTCGTGTGACCCCACCTCGAATCCTCTCCTCTCAATCATCTTGACCTGGCTGATGTTTTGGACTTCCTCTGATTCAGCTACCTTTTCGCTTACGAAGTTTTTTGGAATAAACCAAGTCGACTTCAAACCCACGTTGTCTTCTACGTCGCACACATTGCCGATGTTTTCAAAACCCCAGTATGTGTCAACGTCATGCGTCGTCACAAAACAATACTTGTATCCCCTAGGCCATATTACCTCTTCTCTAATGCCTTCCCCACCTGCTAGTTTCATGCTCTCATATGCCAGCTGATATAAGTCATCGGCTGTTGTGTCAATTGGCCATTTTGGAAAGCCGTCGTCTCTGGAAAAAAACTTTGTAGCCTTCACATAGCAGTCTATTGCATGCACTCTCACACTATATGGGAGGAAATTGCCCAACCAACTCTTCAGGTTCTTCATAAAACCCGTTACTTTATCTTCTTTTTTGAAGTATCCGTATGTCATAACACGGTATGCCTCCGATATTGGGTCAAATGCGTAGAGTATCTCATCTTTTTCAAGGCGCAGTATACACGGGTACCTCATTCCCTGATATGTGAAGTGTGCAAGTTCCTTGTATCCTTTTGTGTTTACAAGCAAGTCTATTTTGCAGGGGAACCTTAGCCTTTCGAATCCGGCGCTGATTTCTTTTTTGTCAACCGTTATCTCCCTTATGGCGTACTCTGTCTCATCTATCTTTTTTATCCCCTCTATATTGTAATCCCTACCTGGGAAAACCACTGTTTTTTTCCCAGGTTTGTCTGAAAATGAGATATTTGGCTTTTTTAGGCTGTATCTGTGGGTGAAGTCATTTATTGCTTGTTTTTGAATGCTGTCCATGTTATCCTGTTTCCCCGCTAACTCTTCTTTTGCCTGATAAGACATCAACTGCGTAGTTGACGCAATCCATAACTGCCCCCACCGTCGGGTAGGGGTCATCTGCCGAGATTATGTCGTCTTTTATGTTCTTGAACTTGAAGAAATCGCGCGTTGAATCCACTATGTCTCCCTGTCTCAATTTTGCAATGTATTGCATTATATCAAGTGGAATAAGCCACCTGCACATGACGTTCTCCTTGTAGTCAAAGACTTCTTCAACGTCGCCCTCGCAGAGCATCTTATGGTATAAGTATGGGAAATCCACTCCTGCGGCGACCGCTAATGCGATGCTACCCCAGAATCTCCCGTTCACCTCCATGAGCACTGGCTCCCCCTCTGTCGTAACCTTAAACTCTGCCATTGCGAGGCCGTCCCACTTCATATTTTCAAGCAGGGAAAGTCCAGTCTCCATGAGATTGTCGTCTTTGACGCTCACTCTCAAGGTGCTTGCACCCCCTGTTGTCGGATATTCCCGAAGCCTCTTATGGACGAATGCAGCCTTGGGGTTGCCGTCTTTCACCAATGCGCTGACGCCGTAGCCTATGCCTTCAATGTATTCCTGAATTAAGGGAAAACTGCTTCTTTCATGTATTTTCTGGTATGCCTCAATCAGATGCTTTTTGTCTTGGGCGATGCAGTCTCTCGTTACCTTCACAACCGACGCCTTCCCATCCCTCCATGTGACTTTGCTTTTCGGTTTGACTACTGCAGGATAGCTTATCTTTTCTGAAATGTCGTCTAGTTCATCCAGAGTTTTCGGGATTACTGTCTTTGGATATTTGATTTTTGCCTTTTTGGCGTATTTTTCAGTCCGTGACTTGTCATGTGCCAGCATTAGAATATCAAAGTCTGGCACAGCAACCTTCACACCTTCTGGAAACTCGCCTTTATGCTTTGAAATCAACGGTGTCGTGAACTCATGCACAGGGTAGACAACCTCAAAACCTTCTGTTTCCGCCTTTTTGAGGATATATTCTATGAATTCAGTGGGTTCTGTGAGTGGACTCGGGTATATGAAACTACCTTTGGTGTACTTCGAATAGAATCCTAAGCTCTTGCGATAGTCTGAAGCATATACTTGAATCCCCTTCGCTCCAAGCGACCTAATTGCAACCAACGCCGCATTAGAATGCGCATCAGTGTAAAGAACCTTCACACTTATCTATTGCCTAAACAAGAAAAAAAGCCGGTTAAACTGGCAGTCTCCTATGGGATATTAACAGTATGGCTCCTGTCACTGTCGCCAGATAGCCTAAATAATCCACCCATGTTTTGCCGTAGTAGATTCTTACGAAGTTTTGTTCGGGATATACCAGCATGAAGCTTGGAGAGACCAGATACACTTTTCTGGCGCCTTCAACCATCCAGTTCGGGTAATACGTCATCTTTATTATGTGGGGTTGGCCTATGCAATCTGTTGTGAAATTCAACTCCTCAAAGCCAAAACTCTCTGAAATGCTGCATTCCGCGCCAGTCGGAATCCTCTTTAGATCCTCTAGTGAACTTGTCTTTTCAAGCCCTGCAAGGTACATGTCTTCAACTTCGTCTTTTCTGTTTGGGAACAACAGCGGCACATCCAATAAATCCACTCGTGTAAACCATTGATAGCTTGTGTTTTTCCAATTGTTTGTGTGGAAAATGACTGGTTTGTATTCTGGCACACTGACATACCCCAATTTATAGCCTTCTATCCGATATACTTCATAGTTTTCGAAGGTACGAACCAACCTTAGGTCTGATATCTGTTTCGCTGCCTTTTTGGCTTTGGTTGAAACTGCAAGGTAGTATTCAACATTGAACAGTTTCATCCGTTCGACTCCGTTTGTGAGGTTGAATCTTGTGCAAGGATATATCTGCCCAAACGGGCAGCTTTGTTGCTCCCCAATCTCTGACTGGATGTAGAATACGAATGGTACTGTCACTGCAGACTGGAAATACAGGCCCTCCAGGGTTGAGCGTCCTGAAAACAAAGGCAGAGACTCGAACGCCCGAACAGAACCGAATTTAGTGTTTCTTGTATTGTGCTCGTAGACTACGCGTGGGTCGGAGGCGTCTCCGGAGACGAAGTCATTTATCTCCTTGAACAAATCCCAAGTTTTCTTGCCTTCAAAACCCGCATAGTTGTCCTTAATCCAAGTCGTAGAATAACCCTCGTATTCTCCATCGGCTATTTCATCAAATATGTCATTTTTCACAGTAACCAGTGAATCTGATTTTTGTATGTAATTCCTTAAAATAGCATTCACATCATTGACCCATAAAATTGTAACGAGTACTATTGCCAGTATCAGATAGTTTCTCTCCTTTATGTTTTTCAGAAAATCGGATAGGTACGATGCTGTAAGAAGCATTAAACCCATATATATCACTGGCATGAAACGTATGCCCATAATTTGTATGTATATGCCTATGTTGAAGAAGAAAAATGCCATCAACATCAGAAGATACAGGTATTTCTCACTTTCCCCCTTAGATACTGCATATCCCAGTATTATCAGTGGGAACGCCGCAAATAAGATGATGTTTCTGCCGAAGAAGGAGTCACCGTAAAAGTAGGCTGCAATCTTCCCAATCCATGCTGTGGAGTCGATGTGTCTTCTGTAGTCTAAGCCGTCGCTGTCCTTTACTGAGGCAAGGATTAGGACAACAAACAAGGCGAATAAAACCTTCTTCAATGATGTTTCGCACCTTAAGTATATCCCTAGCGAAAAAACAATGCAGAGCGGCCAAATAAGAGGGGAGATTATGTCTTCAGTTATTATGTATCTATGGCTGAAACTGGTAGTGTATCCGAGATTCAGTAACATTGGAATCAACCAGAAACCGACTAGAAGAAATGCAGTCAGATAAATCTTCATAAAATAGCGTATTTTCTCGGCTGCTGGCTTTTTCACCAGGAAAAAAAGGACTGCTGAGGCGAAGGTTATTGGCAGCAGGGAGTAAACATGCAGCATCGCTATAGTGGATATCAGAATTATGTTTAATGTTGTTAACCTGTTGTTTTTTACTCCATAGGCTATTGTCCCAAAGCCCAAAACCATAAGTGGGATGCTTGTTGTGTGGCTGAAAAGCCCAGCTAAAATGCTTGGGATGTTACCTGCCCACATAACGTTGTTTTCCATGAAGAGATAAGGTAAAGAGAACAAAGCAGCCAACTGGGGTGCTGGATATTTATAGCCCATGTATTTCATGCCAAAGAAAAATCCGGCAGGCATTATGAACACAGAAACCACAGTCCCTAACTTGAAGGCAATTTCCAGGGGTATGATGTAGCTGCCCAATGCAATCAACACGAACATAAGGGGGAAATAGAACTGGAAAAGAGGTATTCCACCATACCACCCTGGCATCCACCCAGTGATTCTGCCGCGTGGAATCAACTCGTCACGCAAATACTTTGTTGGGTAATAATGTGAGGCAGTGTCTCCTCCTGAAGTTGTGGTTTGCATTAGAAGTAGGTCAGACGGGAAAATAGTCAGGAGATATGCGTAAATCAGGACGAATATGGCGACTGTTATTGCGTACTCAAAACTGATTGATGTATTCTTATTCTTCATACTACAGCGCATTCCCTACTGTAAAAGGGATTATCTATTTCTTTTTTGGGGTTTTTTTCTCTTTTTTTCTGGATAACACCTTGAAAAGGACAGTAACAACTATCACTCCCAAAGCTGCAGCGATTCCCCAAATATAGAGTTTATTGCTACTTTGCTTTGTAACCTCAACAGCAACTGGCACCAAAACAGTATTGTGTGATGCATCGTCGTATTCTAGGCTTATTATCCCCAGATATGCGCTTCCTGCTTGGCCTCCTAAATCACCTATGTCATAGACTAAGTTTTCCTGTACCTTAGGCTTTAGGATTAGTTCTCGAACTTTATTGTCTACCCTGAACTCATCAGGCAAATAAGCTGTTGCAGTCACTTTCCTCTCTGTTTCTCCCCTGTTTGTTATCTTGACTGACAGACTATTTTCTCCATTTTCACTTACTTCCAACTTTTCTGTAGTCCCGTATATGTTTGTTGGAGTGTATTTTTTCACATTTAGGTAGGTGGATGCTATTACTGAGAAGGGATATGCGTTCGCGTCAGAATACTTGATTTTGAGTATCAATGGATATCTTCCCTCCTTGTTTGATGGCACATTAATTTGCAGGATTCCAGATGCTTCAGTACCTGCGGCCACGTCTCCGAGTTGAATGTTGTTTGAAGTAAACCCTTCTGGTGTTATAGCCTCCACATATAAGTCTTTTGCGATATCGTCTCCTGTGTTTTCCACGGATACGTTAATGATATTTATTCCATCTACTAAGTTCACTGGAGTTATTATCTTTGTCAAAAGCTGTATTACTCCTGCCTGCGCGAATCCTGCCATTAAAAACAGGACCAAAACCTTGGTTAAGATTTTTTTGGCCATTTTGAATCATAATTATGTCATATGCATTAAAAAAGACATTTTATATAGGTTGTTTACCTCATTTGTTGCCTTATGAACGTCGCTGCCGTCTTGTTCGATATGGATGGAACGCTTGTAGATAGCATTCCTGCATGGCATAAGACATTTAACCAATCACTGGTTTCACGGGGCAGGAATCCAGTATCCTATGAGTATTTCTGCGAGGAAATACTGGGGGAATCGACTGAAGAGGACATAGCCCGTTTTTTCCCAGATCTCTCTGTTTCAGAATTGATTGGATTATATGACCAGTTTTTCCCGAAAAACATAGATGCGGTCCGGCTTTTCCCAGAGACCTCTGAGGTGATTGATTTTCTAAGGTCGAAAAAAATAAAGATGGGGCTTGTGACGAACACTCCCCGCGAGCTCATGGAGTTGACTCTAAAGGCTGTGGGCTTAGTAGACTCGTTTGATTCCACGTTTGGCGGGGATGATGTATCAGTCGGCAAGCCAGACCCCATGATGATACATCAGTGCCTTGTTGATTTGGGTGTGGATGTCAAAAACGCTGTTATGGTTGGTGACACCCGCTCTGACGTAAAAGCAGGCTTAAACGCAGGGGTCAAGACGATTGGTTTAGGTGTTGACGCTGACTGGAGGATAGATTCCATCTCTGAACTGCTCAAACTTTTGCAAGAGATTGTTTCGGATTAAGCCGAAGAATATGGCCTCCTTTTAAATAAATCCTTTGCACATTAGTTACTATGGAAAAAAAGTATGCAGTATTTCTGGTTCCTCTTTTGTTTTTGTTTTTTAGTTTTTTGCTTGCAGATGATGCGTCGGCAGAGATAATAATCATAAACCAGTCAAAACCAGTGTTTTACTCGATGGAGCAGATGGTTTTGTCAGGAGACTTCGACACGAACAAGCTATCCCTAACGGGATTTGGAGAAGTCATTTCCGGAGACACAGCCAAGGTTTATGTGCTGGGCAGCCCTGAGGACATACTTGTTTCAAATGTCTTAGTCAATGGGGGGGTTGTTCCGGTTTCATTTGACGACAGAGGATACTACATGGTTTTGGACAAGGGCAAATTCAAATTTTCAGCTGATGTATCCTTCAGATCTAGGGGGCAGGCTAGAATTTATGTGCCTGGTCCAGTAAACGAGGTAAAATTCGATCTGTTGAACGGCTATGCAATAAACGGCGACCAATACGGGGCATACAAGCGCGAAATAATACTCCAACGCAGTGAAAAAGTAGCCATGCTCTCCGAGGGTGCCTTCAAATACAGTTTCGCGGAAAAGAACACATTCACCTACAACATACGATACCGTTCATTCGGCAAGTCCCTTGGGCAGACTGTTATTGACTTGAAAAACGGAGAAAACATACTCTCTGTATCAGGAGTTAAACACTACAGCGCTGAAGACGGGAGGCTTGTGCTTGAATTGACTGGGGAGGAGGCAAACGTTTATGTCACAGGGACTTTTTCGAAAAATAGCATTCGCATGCCTTTGCCTGAGGGCAGGCACCACGTGTTGATTGAGTCAGACCCTGAAAGAAAGATTTCCATAGAAACTGACGCTGAAGAAATAGACCTGTCGCAGTCGAGTATCTCCCCCTCATACAGCAATGCACGCGGTTTTTTGGCGTCATCAAGCAATTTTTTCAAGATTGACTTGACAGTGCTTCAGAAGTATCCCTCTCTCGCAGCATCTGTCAGCAGGGCAGTGAATAAGATAGCCATAACCGAGAAGGGAAGCATGCTTGCAGAGTTGACATACAATTATGCTAATACTGGAGTCGATTACATATCACTTGATGCTCCTGGCACTCCGCTTTATGCAGGCACAGGGTACAGAAATGCGGTAAAGCTGACGAAAGACGCAGGCAAACTTTATCTTAGTTTTCCAAAAACCCAGTCGGGGACATTGGATGTCATATATTTCGACACAAGAAAACCGCTTTCACTCGTGGATTACGTTGAAGTGCCTGTTGCAAACACAGACTTAATCATAACCCAGGCTCAGACGCAGGTCATACTGCCTGAAAACTATTATGTCCTCTGGACGTTTGGCGCAAATGGTGGAAGCGAACTGCCATCGATTGAATCTGTAATAATCTTCCTACTAGTCTTTGGGGGCATAGGCTACATGCTCAAGGAAAAAACAGGGTTCACGATGATGTATGTCGTCTACAGCCTTGGCTTATACATTTTCAGCCCCCTGCTTTTGGCGTTTTCACTGCTGGTGTCTGCTGCGTTGATTGTCAAAAAGCACATATCCAACAAATCCATGAAGTGGATGTTGGCTGGGGCGGCTGCAATAGTTGTGTTGTGCCTTTTCGTGGTTGTATTCTTCGGCTTCATAATGCAGTTGGGTACATTTAATATGGGCTCATCAACTGCGTCTGTGAATTATGCCAGCGACTACGCAATGGTTGAGGAGGCGGCGCCACCCATGGCAATGCAGAAGTCCCGGGCAGTTCTTGGCTCTGGAGAGGGAGCATTAAACGTTCCAGTTCGTGAAGGAGTATTGCCTGTAAAGATTGAGCTTCCAGCACTTGGCAAGTCGGTCACAGTCACCTCACACATGGTCAACAAGGAGGACCCATTAAAGATTAGTGTGTTGATAGTGAGGAACTGGGTTAAATACCCCCTATATCTGATTTCGATAATTGCAGGTCTCCTCTGCCTAAAAGAGCTGAAAAAAAGATAAATTGATGGCGTTTTAAACGCCATCAACACATATTTATCTCTATGGCTGAGGTTAAACCATCTGCTGCCTACCCTTCCACTGACAGTGTCAAGCCTAAGCTCGAGCATGCTTCAACAGAAAAAACAATATCTGATGTTCAGAAGGGAGAAATTAAAGACAAGAAACCATCATCGACTCCCCAGAAGGCAGGAGGAGAACCGTTGTCTCCTGTTGTGGTGGGTGTCGCAAGCGAGAAGGCGGCAATTACAGCCCAAAAGAAGGCAAGACCGAAGTACTTCCCTGATGAGGCTCGCTTTATTGTAGCAATGGTCAAAGCTATGAAAGGTGATGTTGGAGGTGCGGTTTCTACTTTGAGGGAGAAGGGGAGGGGCCCTTCAGTTGACCAGCAGACTGCTCAGTTTTTCTCTGAAGCACGGCAGACATACCTCCAGGTTAAGAGGATGGCTGCATCGGGTTCAGGCGATGAAGTAGCTATCGACTCCTTCCATCTTGCCCGTGAAACACTCAAGGACGCACTAGACAAAGACGTTGAAACTTATGGGAGATACTTCAGCACATTGAATCTCTCATCAGTTGGCGGGAAAAAGGTGTTTCCACTGGTTATCGACGACTATAACTACCTTTTCTCTGATTTTGACGAAGGCCTTCCATATAGCAAAAGGGGTCTATCCGTTGACTGGGTGAATGAATTAAAGGAAAAAATAGGCGACTATAGAGGAGAGCTTGTGGTTGTGCTGTCTATTGCAGGCGAACACTGGAGTCATAAAGCTGAGGAAACTATAAAAAAACGCTTAAAAAATGCATTCAATGAAGAAGGGAAAAACGGCTTGAAACAGCTGAGTAAACAGAAAAGAATCGGTTTAGCTTGGATAGTGTCTAGTTTGGTCGTCGCATATGTAGCGGCATTTTTGAAAAGTTTAATCCCTAATGTGCCATTGTTGGAGCCTATTTTTGAGGTAATCAGTGTTGCTCCATGGTTTCTCGCGTGGGAGGGGGGAAACATAATCTTTAGGGACACGTCAGACTTGAAGAAGGAAATAAAGCTGAATCAAATGATGTCAAATGCGGAAATCCACTTCGAACAGTACTGAATTACCTATACATTGTGTCTTCATGCATTTCCTTGAGGTCGTCTCTGCCTTTCTTCATCTGGTTGAGTTTCTCCTTGAATTTGTCTTCTATCTGGTCTCCTGCATTCTGCAGTTCTTTCACGTCAAGGTCAACCTCCAGTATTTTGCTGATTATCTCAAGAAGCGATGCTGCAGCCAAGACATCCGGGACATAGCTTGTCTCCACCATAATGGATGTTGCTGGGACGTTGTTTTCAACGCAGTTCAGCATCAACGAACTCGAAAGACCTGTCAAAACACCCTCATCCATCTGTTTAATCTTCAGGCCTTCAGTTTTCCTCCTGATTACATCGTCTGTTGAGACAGTGAGTATCTCATGCTCTTTGTCTGTCTCCACACCTGGAATGCTCGCCAAAAAAATTGCAGACCTGGGCTTTATTGAATTGACCCATGAACCCAATGCTTCCGTGAACTCGTGGGTTAGGTTAAATGGTATGATTAACTCTGAGAACACTACAACCACGTCTTCCTTCATGTAAATCCTTATTGGATGCAGCGGTTTTTTCTCATGGATCACTGCGATAGCATCCAGTTTAGAGCATATTATGCTGCCTACCAACTCCATATCCAACTGCTTAATCAATTGGTTGGCAGCCAAGGTGCTGACATAACCCTTGGAGGGGAAGGCTTCAATGACTACAGAATTCTCAGGAATGCTCTTA
>JAHIYG010000180.1 GCA_018815265.1 Candidatus Altarchaeota archaeon
GAATATATTTTTTTATTTTGTTTACCCTGTCCCGCGGGAATTCATCTGCGTTTATGTTGTCAAAAAGGACCCCCGCATACTTTGCGTAGTCATTGTCCACCTTAGAGGACGCATCCACGTCATAGAGTTTCTTCAACACATCAAGCATCGGAGAAGTCATGTTTTTTGTTACAACAAGTATCTTGGGCTTTGGAACCACCTCTACAGGTTTGTAGTAGATGTTATTCTCAGTGAATGCGTCATTTTGCCGCTCCACTGAAACAACTATTTCATGGATACCCACATCTTTCAGGTTGAATTCAAAAGGCACCTCCTGAATCTCCTGGTCCTGCTTGTATATTTTCTGGTATTTCTCGATTCCGTCAACCAGTATCCTCAATTCATACTCCGCTGTCGAAGAGCCAGTGTAGCCTATGAGTGCGACCAAATCGTATTTTATGTTTGAGGGTACCTTCTTGTCCCCTAAAACATCCACAATGTAGACGTCATCTGTGTTTTTCTCTGGCTCCACAGTGTAGATTGTAGAGTTGGCTTTGGCCAAAAGCCTTGCCATGTCAACAGGATTTCTTCCAGAGTTCGTCCTCCCATCAGATATTAGTACCGTGTGGGTTTGCTCCCCCGGATATGACACCATCGAAGAATAGAATGCATCCCCTATTGCGGTGCTGTTTGTTTTTGAGAAAAATTCTATCTTCACCTTCGAAGAATCGCCAGTGAGGTTTTGGAACATGCTTCGCAGGCGTTCATAAAGCAGGTAACCGGTTGCTGGAACCTCCTTATACATCCCCATACTGGGGGATGAATCCACAAGAATAGTCACTGGAGGGGCTTCGCCTATGTCGTCTTCAAGATGTGTCAACACAGGGTTTGAGACTGCAATGACTGCAAAGGCAAGAATCAAAAGCCGCACCACAAGAAATAAGGTATTCTTTTTAGTCAGCCTGCCGTGGGTTATGTAAAACACTAGAAATACTGCGAACGGCAGATATAGCAGAAGATATTCTGGATTCTTCAATGTGAATGAAGACATCGCAACATGGAGGCCTGCAGGTATTTCAACATTCATAGGAGCCCCCTCCTGCGGTAGATGACCGCCTCAACAACCAAAAACATCAGTGCAACTAAAATAAGCTGTTTGTAGGTTTCTACTTTCACATCTTTCTTCTCGTATTTCACGCTGAAATCAGATGCTTCATCAAGGTTTTCCAGGTCCGCCACTGTCGTGTTCGACTCGGCTGAGCTCAGGAGATTAACTGGGGCATATTCCACAGCATCCTCCTTATTTATCATATAGACACCCACCTTATCAAGGTATATCGCCGCAGCATTAACCCTCTTCCCATCAGGAGTCGTTATGCCTAAGCGCCGCTCCAACGTGAGGTATTCACCTGTGAGATAGCTTTTTGTAGAAAGTGAAGACATGTCCTTTGTGAAATACGCTATCATCTGGTTCCAGAATATTGGGAAGTCTGAGCTGTAGTAGAGATTACTCCTCTGAGGATTGCTATCTATACCAACATACGCAATATATCCCTTATCAAGTTTCTTGTAGGACATGAGAGGGATGTTTGATTCGCGGGTACGAAGTAAAGTCACGGTGTTGTTGTCCCTCTCTTTCATATTAGGGTATTTTTTCACGACGATGTTTTCAAATGTCACGTCAGTTAGCATCTCATGTTCCAGCGACACTTCAATGTCTGACTCCCTGTCAGACTGGCCTAACATATCCACGGGCATAAGATGCCATAGAGTTTCCCCGAACAATGCAATGTTCTCCGACCCCATTACAACAAACACGCCCCCGTCCTTGACATTGTTTTCTATGTCTCTTAATGTGCCTGGGAGAATAGAGTTTTGTGAAACATCCCCCAGTATTACCACGTCAAAACCTGAAAGGTCTGGAATGACAGGGGGCACTGCATAGGCCAAGCTGATTTTCTTTGCCGAGACAAGCGAGTCAAGCATGAGTCTCAAGTAGACGTTTTTGCCCTCTGAAGTAAGGAGCAGTACATTGTTTGTTTTGTCCTGAGGCACTCTGACATACGCCACCTCATCCAATGCCAGTTCGTCTGAACCCAAAATCTCAACTCTTATGTCTTGGGCGTCAGCTGTAATGTTGGGTGTTGCAACAATGAACTCCTCAGAATCTGCCTTGAGAGCTTTAGACGTCGAAAACAGAGGCTTGTCATTTGATGTGATTTTGACTTCGACCAGATATTCGAACGGGTGATAGTTCCTAACAGTCATTGTTAGGAACATTTGATTGCGGTTTGACGACGAACGCATCGCATTCAGAGATACTATGCCGGCATTGTATCCTCTTTTGCCAACCTTCAGGAGCTCGACCTTCACGCCATCTGACTCAGCCAGTTTTTTTGCAACCAACACATCTACCCCTGAAGACTGTGCGAAATCGCTCAACACGTAGATTTCCTTTTTCCGCTCCGATGACAGTAGCATGTCTTTGGCAAGCAGCATTGAGTCTCCGATGTTTGAGGGTGTGTCCTGGACCGCAATCTTGTCAAGTATCGCCTGCGCCGCCTTTGGCTTGGCTCTTGCAGCAAGTGATGTAGGTATAGAGGATGCGACAACAATCGACACTTCGTCATCTGGATTAAGCTGGCCCATAAGGCCTCTTGCCTTTTCTATCGCCAACCCAAATCTTGTTGGGTCCTCGTCTGTTGACTGCATGCTTGCTGACGCATCTATCACAAAGGCGACCGACCGGGTGTCTCTCATTTCTTCCTCAGACATGTAAAAAGGGTTTGCAGCAGCCAGTACTATCATCGAAACAATAAGCATTTGCATCAGGAGTATGGGATCTTGTATGAATCTCTCCAGGAAGCTTGTGAAACGCTTGTTCTTTTCTATAAACCGTATGAACATCACAGAGGGATAGTTTACAATTTTGGGTTTCGGACGCAAAAGATACAATAGTATTATTGGTATCAAAAGAGCCAAACCAGCCAATGCAGCAGGCGTTGTAAGGTTAGAGATGTAGGATAGGTCAGCCACCTCTTTTTCCACCCCCGACTATTTTAACAAACGAATCGAAAAGTGGCTTGTCAGTCAAGACTGTGTGGAAATACACCCCCAAGTCTTCGCATGCCTGTGTGAGCTGCGCTATATGCTCTCTGACCCTTTCAACATACTCTTTCTTGAATCCTGGACTCATATAACTTCTTCTCACCTCCGAAGATTCCAAATCCTTGAATTTTATGTCTCCAGAGTAACCCATGTCAAGTTCCCAAGGGTCCAATACCTGAATCAATACCATTTCTGCAGAATGTTTAGCAAGCCTGTACACCCCCTCCTTGAAGGAGTCTATTTCCTCCATGAAATCTGAGACAACAACCGTCAAAGCCTTGGATTTCATGAGTTTGCTGTACTGTGACGCACAAACCCCAAGGTTTGTGGCTCCCTGACGGGGGGTTTGATTCATGAGTTCGATAACATTGAATAAATGCATCTGGCTTTTCTTTGGCTGGGTCAATTCCCTTAGTGTGTTCGAGTAGAGTGCGAGTGCGAATTTCTCCTGATTATTTGTGGAAAGATACCCTAGACCTGCGGCGATTGAGCCTGCATAGTCGTATTTCGTCATCGTGTGCGAAGTGTAGTCCATGCTAGCTGACGAATCCACGAGTATGTGCATTATCAAATCCTGCTCTTCCTCAAAGCGTCGTATGTAGAGTTTTTCAGTCCTAGCGTAGACACGCCAGTCAATCAGTCTGAAATCATCCCCCGGCATATATTCCCGATAGTCTACTACCTCAATGCCCCTGCCATGCTTGATAGACGCCCTACCCCCTGAATATGTGCTTGAAATCCTCTTTTTTATGACGAAATCCAGCTCCTTGAGCTGGTCCAGGAAGGCAGGGTCAATCAACTTTAAACCCCCTAAACCTCTTTGAGTATCTGGTTTATGACATCATCTGTACTCATCCCCTTGCGTTCGCTTTCGAAATTAAGTATTATCCTGTGACGAAGCACCGGATACGCCATTGCGTTAACGTCCTCTGAGGAGACGTAGTTTCTGCCGTTCAAAAGCGCCCTTGCCTTGGCAGCCAATACCAAACCTATGCTTGCCCTGGGTGATGCCCCGTAGTCGAGAAACTTTGCTGCCGCACCCTTTTGGGACTTAGAGGGTCTGGTTGCAAACACAATCTTTAAAGCCTGCGACCTGATGTCAGATGATATCGGCATTTTTCTCGTCAAATCCTGTATGGCAAGTACATGGTCCTTCTTCAGGAGTTTGTTAACGCGCGGTGTGAATTCGCTAGCGTACATTTGCACAACCTTGTCTTCCTCCTCAAATGATGGATAATCCACCATGATTTTCAGAAGGAACCTGTCGACTTGCGCCTCAGGCAAGGGATATGTCCCCTCCATCTCCAGTGGGTTTTGTGTGGCTAATACGAAAAATGGCTGGTCAAGCTTATATGTGGTTGTCCCCATCGTCACCTGTCTCTCCTGCATGCTCTCCAAAAGTGCGGACTGGGACTTGGGCGTAGCCCGGTTTATTTCATCAGCCAGGAGAATATTTGTGAACACAGGCCCTTCTTCAAAGCGGAATTTCTTCTTGCCAGATGCATCCTCTTCAATGATGTATGTTCCGGTGACATCTGAGGGCATAAGGTCTGGAGTGCATTGTATCCTCCTGAACTTCAAATCCATGATTGAAGAAAGAGTCCGGACAAGCATGGTCTTTCCAAGGCCTGGGAAACCCTCCAAGAGCGCGTGACTATCTGTGAATATCGCAATCAGCACCTGCTCCAGCACGTCTTCCTGCCCGACAATTACCCTGCCTACTTCAGCCCTTAAATCCGCATATGTGTTTTTCATCTGCGAATATACCTTTTTCAAATCCACATGCCCTGAAGAATTCCCTGTGTGGGATGTCTTCGGGGACTCGTCAACGCTATCCCAAAGGCTTCTGCCTCCCTTACCTGTCGCTGCCATATAAACCACTTAACATTGTATTTTTATAATAATTGATTATGTGACTGGAAGAATCTTTTCAAAGTATCGCCTCACCATCTCCTCGTTTTCGGGGCCAACAACGCAGTCTGTGCATTCCTCCACAGACTCCACATCGTCCAAGCTGAATTTTCTTTTCATCATCTGGCTTCCAGTGTCTCTCACCTCTATGTCTCCCCCGTACTCTGGATGCATTTTGAAGTCGATGTCCTTCCCAGCCAAAGACGCCGATGACGCGTCACCATATATGTCTCCCCCGCTTTGAGAGCCAGTTCCTCCGCCTTTTCCAGGTATTGGCCCCTCATTGAATCCCGGCTTCTCCCCACCGGACTCTGCACCCATCTTGTTTTTTTCATTTTCTGTGCTGAAGTTGCTCTGCTCCCACCTATCACCAAAGAGCGCCTCCATCCCACCACCAGTACCATCAGACAGTTCTTTCAGGGCATCATCAAGTTTTCCGTCTTCAATGAGGAACTTGAAATTGTAGGCTGCAATGGATTTCAAATCCAGCGCGACTATCGTCAAAAAAACAAAGGACAACACAACTATCACAGCTATCCTTTTGGTTACATCCTTTGACTTGAAAAACACAGAGGCTTCGACGTCGTCCATCCTTTTGGTTACGTCCCCAAGAAGATCCAATGCAATGACGTTTTTTGTGTCATCATTTTCCAATGCAGTCTTCAGCCTTTCATCTAATCCACTGTATTCGCCCCTCAAATAGGGCGTTATCTCCGTGTTTCTTATCTGGAGTGCAATCTGCAGTAGGGCATAAACGAGCGCTGGGAAGATGGAGTAGAAGATGTTTGCCGACATCAGCTGGGCTATTACTGCCGAAGCTATGAATACGGCGATAAAATCCAGAAATACCCTATAAAGTTTAAGGCTTGCCAAAACCATTTTGGCCTCAAAGACTTTGTTGTCTAAGGCTTCCAATCTAAGACCCCCTGATACTTGAAACAAGCGAACGTATTCGTGACACATACCCGTTCAACGCAGAAACCGCTGTTTGAGAGCTTGATGCATAGTCTTCCACATCATTTGCCAAGCCGTCTATTGTGGCGTTGTTGCTTTTGGATTGTATTGTGTTAGCTTTGCTTTTTATGTTACCAACATCATTCGTCAAAGAACTAAGTTCGGCGTCTATTTCAGAAAGCATGTTGCTTATTTCAGCCGCATCACCCTTAGCCCGAGATATCCGTGTAGTTGCAGTATCCAACTCACTCTTCGTCTGAGTGTACTTCAGCTGGAACTGCTGGCTCTCTTCATAGTATTTATTATATAGGCTCGCATACCTGTCCCGCTCGCTTGTTGTAGAGTCAAGGTTCATCTCCAATGTCTCAGCCTTAGCCTTCTCATTCAGGAAATGCTCGCTGATAGAGGTCTCCCTCTGCTTCGAAATGTTTAATTCCCCTAAGTATTCAAGAAGTATTTTTTCCTTTTCAGCAAGCATGCTCTCCTTAGCCATCAACTCTATGTGTGTGCGGTTCATTTCCTGGCTGACGTTTTCAAGATTGTCCAAAGCCTTGTTGTAGTCTGTGCGAAGTCCCTCAAATGTGACGTAATAGTAGATGACTAAACCTATCATCGAGATTAAAATAGCTAAAACCAAGCCTAGGAGAATGTAGTTTACGTTGTGTTTCATTGCATAATCAGAGCCCCAAAATTTATTAGGTGGTTGAAGTTAAAAGAGGTCAAGGAGAACATTTAAATATCACCCCTTACATATACATTCTACTTTACAATCTACAACTGCACCCTGAAGGATGCAGTTTCTTGCAGACACGAAAAATGCTAGCTAAACGAAAAATATTGGGGGTGGAAAACACGGTTCTTTGGCAGTCTTAAGAGTGCCATATTAACCCCAAGTGTATACAATGAAGGTCAATAAAGCCAAATGCCTATACTGCGGAGGATGCGTTGGCATATGCCCTACCCAAGCCCTTGAATTAGATGAGACTATCCTAAGGGTTGATGAGGGAAAATGCACGAAATGCGGTTTATGCGTTAAATTCTGCCCAGTAGGCGCCATAAGGAGGGATGAATAGTGAGGGAGGAACACGTTGACGTTGTTGTCGTGGGTGCCGGCCCTGCAGGCTCTGTAGCAGCACTTAAATTGGCTGAAAAAGGCTTGAAAGTCCTTGTATTGGAGAAACGGCAGGAGATTGGAGCGCCGAAAAGATGCGCTGAAGGAATCTCATACGAGCAGCTGGTTAAAATGGAGATAAAACCCAACCCAAAATGGGCTCCA
The DNA here is from genome assembly GCA_018815265.1 of Candidatus Altarchaeota archaeon. Lineage (GTDB taxonomy): Archaea > Altiarchaeota > Altiarchaeia > IMC4 > SCGC-AAA252-I15 > JAHIYG01. Next base: position 7,229 of record JAHIYG010000180.1, read on the forward strand.
CAAAAGATTATAGGTACAATCCTGTATACTCCAAAGATGAAGGAAGTCAATGTTACCCTCCCTGGCATCATGGGTTATGTCCTAGAGCGCAAAGTATTTGAAAAGCACCTTGCAACAATGGCGATAAATGCAGGCGCCAGGTACATGGTCAAAACCATGGTCACCGATGTCATAAAAGAGGGCAACAAAGTAGTTGGAGTCACCGCAAACCACATGGGGGATGAGTGGAAGGTATTTTCAAAGGTTGTAGTTGCAGCTGACGGAGTTGATTCCATGACTGCTAAAAAGGCAGGTATCGACACCCTAAACCACCTTAGAGACTACCATAGCGGATTCCAATATGAGATGGGAGGAGTCAAATGCGATGAGGAAAGA
>JAHIYG010000181.1 GCA_018815265.1 Candidatus Altarchaeota archaeon
CATCTGTTATCTCTTCCTCATCCCATTTTTTCTCGTTTTTCAGGGCGTCGTATCTTTGCTTGCACAGTTCAACTGCAACAGCGTCTGGCTTGTGCTTTTTTATCGCGTCTTCAACTGCCTTCACAGATTCCTCTGAGACATGGGCTGTGCCAACCAGTGTGATTTTCTTGTCTCCTAGAACCAATTCTTCAACAGGCATTTTTTTCAACCGCATTTGATTGCGAAGCCTTCCATCTGCGACCTTACAGTGGCTGTTCCCCTTCCTGTGAGCACCTCATATCTGCCTGTTGTCGGGCACAAAAGCACCGGACACATGCTCCACTGCTGGTTTTGCGGGCCGTAGAAGCACTCCATTGCGTTGTTGAGTTTTTCCTCCTGGTATCCGCCGATTTTTATCTTTGTGAAGTAGACTCCTTTTTTGACGGCAACCATCTCGGCAGTGCCTAAGAAGTCATCTCCGCAGCGTGTGCTGTAGAAATACAATATGCTGTCTGGGTTGTATCCCGCGGCCTTTATGCAGTCATAAGTCGCTGCCTTTGTTATTGCTGCAACGGTTGTCGCGGGAGCTAATGTGGTAGTTACTATTGTGGTTGTCTGTACTACTTGCGCTGTAGTTGTTGTTTCATAAGTCATGGGTTCGTCAAAGTCTGTGTCTATTTGGTCCTGCTGTATGTCGTCTTCAGAACCTATGTCATAGTCGTCTGTCTGTTCTTCATCGTTGTCACAGATACTGTTTGAGTTGTAGTCAAGGCAGCAGCCGGTGCCAAAGACTATGTATGGCGGGGTGCACCCTGCATCGTCTGCATCACCTGAGGATACAGACGTCAGCCCGCTGAGGTCTGTTCCTCCGCAGCATATGCAGCCCGAAAAAAGTATGACTGTCCCAAGTAAAAGGATTATTTTCTCCATAGTTCCTTCACTATAGTACTATATCTTTGTCTTTATATAACTCGTTTTCTTTGTGTTAAAAAACACCGTAAATAGCCTTTCTATTGTATGTTGTATTCAAATACTTTCGGCGCGTTCTGCTGATTTAATGGTTCAGAAACGCTATAATCACATACTGGAATATTTTCTTTTGAACCAAATCGTGATATGCAGAATATTCTTTTAGGGCATTTAATTTTCTTTAAATCTGTCTGACTAATGATTTTGAATTCTTTCTCATTAGAGTAATAATCTAGGGCAGTGCGTGTTGGTTGATAATCTGGGATAAGAATAATTGCATCACCCGTCGTGTATGTCCTATTGACGTAATTAATTGCTCTCTCCCTCATGAAGGTCATATACAGTGGCAGATCGCCAGGTATATTTTTGACAAATGATATCATCTCCCATGCCGAAGCAAAGCTGTTTGGAAGAGATGTATAGAGTGTCCATAGTTCATCTAGCCAAAGGCTCTCTAAATCCAAGTTGTGAAATCTCAAAATGCCAGCAAAAATAACCATCAAAATTAAAATTTTTTCTCTGTAATTTCCATACGCTAACTCTATTGGTTTCTACGCCATATCCCAACCACATGTTTAGACATGCGGCCTTTTATTTGAGTCCTGGGCTTTGCATCTGCTGTAGTTTGGCTTCGGCAGCTAGTTGGTGGTTTCCAGTTGCTTCTTTTGTTATCCTTTCCAAAAGCGGTATCACTCTTGCTTTGAGAGTTGCGTCATCTGCTGCAGTCTTTACCCTATCCCATGCAGTATCTCCTCTTCGGCCCTCTGATGCTTTGGTGACTACGGTAGCTAGGTTATTGAGTGCGTGTCCCCGTGTCCCGAGCATGTTGGATGTTTCAACAAGATTATTCAGCGCTTTATCCCCCATTTCTCCCTTCTTGTTTATGGCTAGATACATAAGCTGGTCGCAGCATATTCCTCTGTTATCAACGTATTCTGGTTTGCCTGGGGTGCGCGGTGTCTTGGCTCCATCCACTATCTTTTCGAGTGCTCGTTTCTGTGCGTCGATGTTTTTCCCGTCCATGACAACGTTTCTGAGTTTCATTGCTGCCAGACCAACCGCTTCCTTGTCGAAGACCTTCTGGCCTAGCTGCTCTACAGCCTGCAAGGACTCTGGCCCCACCTGTTTTGCTTGGGTTTCCCATAAATCGAGGTTTTGATGCCCTTTATTACTTGGAGGTTTTGTTGCGGTTACCATGTTAGAGTTTGAGAAGCACTGCTATATAAACCTGCGATGCATGAGGTGTCATAGTTCTTTTACGATGGTTACTATGTCTTTGTCTTTTAGGGCATGGTTTATTCCGCATCTCTGTCCTTCGTGTTTCACTGATTTGCCCCATACCATGGCGTAGCGGAATTTTTTAATGAAGTCTTTATGTAGTTTAGTGCACATGTCAGCTATTGTTGAGCCCTCTGAAAGTATGAGTGGGTCTTCCAAGTCTGCCTTGCTGCCTTGCGGCCTAAGATATACTCTCATGAATTTCAGCTTTGTGAATATCAGCTCTCTGAGTTTGTCTAGGTTGATGTCTTTTTCTGCGGATATGGGGAGGTAGTCTTTCGGGATTTTGGCTGGCATTTCAAGGTCTGCCTTGTTGACTACGACAATCGAGGGTATGTATACTCTGTTGTCCATTATTGCGTCTATTAATTGGTCGTCTGTCAGGTCGCCCTTTATTATGACGTTGGCGTTGTGTATGCTTTTGGTACCAAGTATCTCCATTACTGCTCTGTTGTCCAATTTTGTGTGTTTAGTCGTCCATGTGATGTTTATCCCCCCTCTCGGGAGTTTCTCTATTGTGACGTCCGGTTTTTTCTTGTCTAGCCTTATGCCTATGTCTTCTAGTTCGTTTTTTATCTCTTCCCCCACTTCAAGCTTTTTTGCATCCAAGACTATCAATGCGAGGTCTGCATTTCTGACCATCGAAAGCACTTCCCTGCCTCGTCCCTTTCCTCCTGCAGCTCCAACTATCAATCCTGGGACGTCTAGCAACTGTATGTTGACTCCTCCGTAGTGCAGCATACCAGGTACTACCTCGAGTGTTGTGAACTCGTATGCTGCCACCTTGCTTTCAGCGTTTGTGAGCCTGTTCAAAAGTGTTGATTTTCCAACTGATGGGAGTCCTACGAAGACGACCGTTGCATGTCCCTCTTTTTTTATGCCGAAACCTAATCCTTTGGCTGAGCCTCGCTTTCTCGTCTCTTGCGTCTCCTTGAGTGCTGCAATTTTTGCCTTGAGCTTTCCAATATGGTGTTGGGTAGCTTTGTTGTATTTGGTCTTCTCAATCTCCTCCTCAAGAGCCTTGATTTTGTCTTCAATCGACATTGTCGGCTTAGATTAGGTACCAGAAACTTAAATTCTCGTTATTCCCCATTTTATTACATGAATACTCAGAAGCAACCTGGGCAGGTACCAGACCATAGTGCGTTGCCCCCTCATATGGCTGCCAAGTCCCCTCACCCGTTTCAGTCTTCAATAGACCGGGTTTTGTCTGGTCAGACTGACATGGGCGCTGATTTCAAGCCCCTGCTTTCCGCGTTGAAGGCATTGCCTGAAGGGCGTCAGAACTATACGCTCGAAACATTCAAGCTAATCCATGGCTTCTTCAAGGGGAGGAGATTGAATTTCGACTCCTACACAATGGATGATGTGGCGTTCCTGATAACTGACCCGGTTGGCGACTTGATACGTCGGACGCTAACCCACACCTACGTGGCTCAGAAGATAGATGAGAGGGTAAAGACTGATCCGCAAAAGCCGGGGGAGGAGGAGTCGAAGCAGTTGTTTTTAAGGTATTTCTCGGCGCAGGGGTGGTCTCATTTCGTGGGTTCCGGGGTTGGTTCGAAACGAAGGGAGGAGATTGTTGCCGCATTTCCCGGCGAGGAAATACACGTCCATACCCGCCAATTATTGGATGACTGGACTAAATCCTGTGTGAGACATGGCGAATTCAACCTTCGAATGATGCGTGAAGGCTATCTCATTGCACAGGAGATATTTGAACCAATCGAGGCTAAAGCAGTGGAGATGTTCGGGCCGCTAAGGGAGGAGGAGGCAAGGGATAACCTTCCGAGTGTCTTCTTCACCGACTCAAGGCATGCGATGGATTTCAGGCATACCTTCTTAAATCTTGACTCTCCTGTGCGCCATATCATGGGTGCTGACTTGAATCTTCCACCGCTTGTGAGGGAGGCGTCGTTCATGTTTGTGGAAGACAATGTATTGGACAGGTTCTGGGAGGGAGTATTAAACCAGGTGAAGGGACTCAACAGGTATTTTCCAGATGTCCGGCTTAGCAATCTTTCCCCGCAGGACAAGCTCACAACATCTGATGAAATGCATGGCTGCTACTCTTGCGCTGAGCGCGCGCTTGAGGTTATTGAGAAAAATGCAGGCATCGGGAAGAAGCCTCCTGACATAATCTTGTCAGATATTGATTTGGGAAGGGACAAAATGGACGGTATTGCTTTTGTGCTGGCAGTGCATGAGCGCTTTCCTGAGACTCAAATACTCATGCTTTGGACAAGCAACCCAGAACTGCATACAGAGGATGTCGCCAAGCTTCAAAGGGAGGGCATAATAAAACGCTCGTTCAAAAAGAGGGAGTTCACGCCAGGGGAGTTCATAGAGGAAGTGAACAAGGCACTTTCTGAAAAATAGTTTCTAATTTATTTTCTCTCCAGAAAATACTACTTTATGTTTGGTAAATCAAGGCATCTTTTTTTGGTTTTGGCTGTCGCCTTGTTATTTCGGTGTTTTCTGTTTTTTTCCTATCACCCGTGGGATTTGTCTGATGACCCGTCGTTGATGAATGATTTGCTGCATCAGAGGTCTGTTTTCTCAATTGACACTGGCAGGGACGACCTCTGGTATCATCAGAGCGCATTAAACATACTCTCAGGCGTTAGGGTTGAACCCTATCGGGGTCCGGGGTATCCTTTTTTCATAGCTGTGGTGTACTACCTCTTCGGTGTGCATCCGTGGGTTGTGCTTCTTGTCCAGTCTGTCTTGGATGTTTTCACAGTGTATCTAATCTATAAAATCTCTTTTCTCGCGTTTGAAAACAGGTTTGTCTCATTTGTTTCTGGTGTTTTTTACCTTCTCGATGTCACAACCTCCTATTATGTCCTGCAGTTGATGAGCGAGTCCATGCACAACCTTCTTTTCCTGTTGTCTGTCTACATAACACTGCATGCGGCAAGAGCTAATTCATTCGTTAAACTATCACTAGGCGGGTTTTTTATGGCGTTGGCTTCATATGTTCGTCCTGCGATGCTGTATTATTTTCTTTTTGTCTTGTTTGTGCTGGTTTTCCTTACCTCTCGAAAAAAGGCGGTTTTGTCTGCTGTGGTGGCTTATTTTTTTGTTTTTTCAGCTGTGGTCTTCCCTCTTTTTCTTAGGAACTACATGGACTACGGGTTTTTCTCTTTCTCATCGGTTGGCGGTAGCCACATGTGCCAGTGGATTGCATCCTATGTGAAGGCTAGGGTAGATTCTATTGAGCGCTCTCAGGCGTCGAATATTTTGTGCAAGTTGAATGGGACTATGAGGAATCCGTTTGTCATTTCATCATACCGGAAATCAATTGCTATTTCATATCTCTCCTCCCATCCGGTGGATTTTTTCTGGGCATATGTTGCTGGGGTGTTTGGTTTTCTGAAGGAGACTCCATTGTCTCTTGTTAGCTCTGAGTTTTCAGCGTACTTCACTGAAAATGGAGTTGATTCAGGTCTTGCATATTCTGTGTTGAGAATATTTAATCTTATTTTCGTCTCTGTGTTGTATTCTCTTTTTTTGTTTGCTGTGTTAAGAGGGAAGAAATCTTTCTATATTGTTTTCTTTTTTTTGTCTGTGTGCTTTTTCGCCCTAGTGTCCGGCCCAAATGGGGCAAGCACGTTTGGTAGGATGAGAATGCCTGCGCAACCCTTCATATCTATTCTTTCAGCATATGGTTTATCTCTTGTTCTGAAGAAGTAGCGTCGGGGGCGCTCACGGTTTCGGTTTTTGCGCCCCCAGACGTTTTGTTGAATGAAACATCTGTTTTCCGTAATAAACCCCTATCCCATGTCCATTGGAAAACTA
>JAHIYG010000182.1 GCA_018815265.1 Candidatus Altarchaeota archaeon
CTCCTGTGTTTGCAGTCTCTAAAGTCTGTAGGGCCCTATCATATATCGCCAACCTTGCAGTGTCATCCCTTGCTCCTCTCATACGCCTTATCAACTCATCTGCTTCTTTAATCGGCTTAAGAACATGCCTTTCCTGTGGTCCCCTACGTCTGCCCCTCACATCCTCAGGAGCCGATGGCCTCCCACGCCCTTCTCTCACTCCACCATCTGGTTCTTCAACTCCTCCTTCAGGTGCTACTTCAGGCGCTGATGTGCCAGGAGTTGGAGTTGTACCTCCTACAGGGATTAATGTGTGGTTCCAAACATTGCTGTCTGTACTGATAAATCTCATAGTCATTGATCCATCTGGGTTTAGGACTATCCTAACTGAGCCTCCATAGTGTCTACCCCTCCATGTGTGGCTGTCTAATACGTCAAGTGTCGGTCTGGATCCTCCATCAAGATATATTCCTGGATGTGTTGGATCAGGCATTAATGTTCCGGGTCCATGTTGGGGACTCTCATGGGTGTATGCTCCAGAAACAAATGTTCCATCCGGATTTATTTGCAATCCTAGGTCTGTTAGATGGTAGCCTGCTTCGTCAGGTTTTGATGGATGTGAAGCCCATCTCTTGGCGGTTAGTGCATTCACGAATTGTTGTATCTGTTTTGCCCTGGCTTCTTCTTGCGCTTTCCTTTGTGCTTCAGTTGCCTTTCTTCTTTCTGCTTCTGCTTTTTCCGCTGCTTCCATTGCTTTTTGTCTTTCTTCTGGCGGGAGTTTAGCTATTCTTTCTGCTTCGGCTTCTGCCTTCTGTATTGCTGCCTCTTCCTTGAGTCTTGCTTCTCGTTGTTCCTTAGTTTCTGTTTTTTCCCTGTATGAACTTGTTACTGCAGCTGTTAGTCCGACTTTGTCTGACACCCAACCAAATGGTCCTGTCTTTGTCGGCCAGTCAACTACTGAGGAACCAACCTGCCATGATACGAGTCCGATGGCTATCCATCTTAGTGTTGCACCGGATCTTTTTTGTTCTCTGCGTGATACGCCTATAGGTTCCGGCATCTCGTCTCCTTGTGCCTCAGCTCCTGTTTGTGCCTGTGGTTGGGCACCCCTGAGTTGTCCTCCTCTTGCCATTTATTCTTTCACCTTTTTTTTATATGTTGCAACCCTTTAGGCTGCTTGTGGGAACTGGTTAAACCACCTGTATTCGAATCCTGGCGGTTTAGTCTCTCCGAATAGCCTGTCATAGCCGCTGTCTATCAATTCTGACCTGACATCAGTTTGTATCGGATTGTTCTGGTCTGGTCTCTGGAATAGGTTAGTCCATTTTGCGATAGCCATCTTCGTGTTCTCCCCTGCTTTGTCATGTCTGCCCCACCGCTGCAGAAGCTGTGCGCTTCTGTTGTTGAAGCCTGGGCCAACCCTGTCCATACCCAATATAGTTGCCCCGCCGGGGGTGACTGTCGTAGTCTGATGTTCGTCCATGTACGTTACGAGATTTGTAATGGCTGAGTTCACACCTACTGTGTTGCTGAATATCCATGTGGCATCCAGTAATGTCCCCCACCATCCACGGTTTTCTGGTTTCAGCCTGTTTTCAGCCATTTGGGCGACATCGTACATCCTAGATATTTCAGGCGTTTCATCTGCGGTCGGGTTTGCGAGGTTACCATATGAGGCTTCAACGTGTCTGCCAACTGATTCATAGGCTTTCCTCTTGAGTTTTCTAGCCTCTATAGTATCCCAGTAAAAGTTTTGTATGCTAAGTGGGTCTCTTCCACCGCCTATTGTCGCCTCTGACGCGTGCAGTATGTGATTCACTGTCAACGGGTCGAGTATGTGCAGTGCTTCATTGTATTTGGCGAGGTTTCTATCCCATGTGAATGTGCCGTGGTTTTGCCGCAGGAACCTCCCCCACGATAGGTCTCCGCTGTTTATCAACGCCTCAGCATGGCTTTGTCCGACCATCCGCTTCTTGTACGCGCTAATGTACGTGTGTGAGTCGTCTGGGTTTAGTTCGCCTGGGTTGTAGTCCCCAATGTTGTCGTGGGCCCTTCTCGTCCAGGATTCCCCGAGCCTCAGTCTCTGAGCTATAGTAACTGGCAGTAGAGACAGTCCGGACACGGCTGCTGCCCCAAGTGCCGGCAGTAATGATGCACCCCCAGTAAAAGGTGCGGCAATAACCCCCGCTACTGCGGCTATGCCTGAAACAAGTGAAGTGCCTAGGAATTTACCCCGTGTTTTGTCTCCTGCAGTCTCTGATAGGTTGTTTAATTTGCTGTTTACAACACCCATGCCAGCCATTGCCTCTGCATCCTCCCTTTCAGGCCTTGGTTCACGTCTTGCGAAACCGAATCTATCCTGCAGCCACCTATGTAGTTTTGGAAATGCTATCGGAGGCCAACCGAGTTTAAGCCTGTATGTCGGCCTGTTCTCATCTAAAACATCACCTATTGGTTCACCCCTGGATGTGAGCCATGCTGCGCTGAAATCGTCAAGCGACGACTGCAGACCCTTCTTTTTAGCTGCCTTGTTAGGATTGGCCTCAGCATACTCCTTCTTTGCCCATCCTCTAGTGTTTAATGTCATAACCCTCAAATCAAACGCCCCCTCACCGTATTGCAGGAGCTTTGATTGAGTGTATGCTCTGTTGAGGTAGTTTATGGCTTCCCTGAGGTTTCCTCTGTTTTGGGCAAGCATTGCATTAGAGTACTCCTTCATATACTCATCCAATATGCCGAGCTGCTCAGGCTCACGTGAAAGCCCGTAGAATGCTGCAGTTGATCTTAATGCGTTGGTTTTTATGTCTCTTAAGCTTGTTTCTATGTCGTCGATGTCAAATGGCCTGGTTCCTGCCATGACCTGGGTCATTTTTGTAGCTGCTTCATGCTCTGCTGAAACGCCGTTTAATGTGAGTATCTCCTGAACCCTGTCTTGTGTCACCTCTCCGCGTTCCCTCTCCTGTATGAGCTGCGTGTATGCTGCCTGGTTGGCTGCGATGTTTTTAATGTATTCCCTCGCATACGGGTCCTCCATGAGGACTGAAACTCCCCGTTGATAGTTCGCCCATGCACCCTCAGCTGAAAGCCCTGGCATCACGACAGTATTATGGTATCCTGGAGTCCTCTCCCTCGGCCGCCTTACCTTCTCATCTATCTCCTCTCTTGTCATGGGCCTCACCCTCAAAGGCACATTCCCGCTTTCATCTATGCTTGTCAAGGCGTTAATCATTGGGCCTGCGTCGGCTGGCTCAGCCTGCAGTCCTGTCTGGCCCCACTCATTGCTTAATGTTATCTCTTCGCCTGCGCCACGGTATTTTGCATGTACTGTCTGCATGAACAGGTAAAAGTCTCTTGCAGCCCTCTGCATGGACTCGTTTGCGAAAGCCCATGTTTTTTTGGCTTCCTCCTGCTTTTCCTTCTTCGCCTTAGCTACTTCGGCGCTGTCTTCCTTTTTTATGTCTAATCCCTCTCGTTCACAGAATGTCTGGAACGCATGGTCTTTTATGGCTTTACCTATTCTTCCGAATTCGCCTTTGCCGAATATGTCTCCTGCGATTTCAGTGATCATCTGCTCCCGCTCAGCCTGGTTTTTTGGTGAGAAAGCAAGATTATGCCCCAACGGAGCGTATGGGTTATCGCATACGGCCCTCAATTGTTTCAGCCTGTCTCCGTATTTTCCGAAGAGCCTGAGAAGCCTTATGTATCCATAGTTATCCTGTTCTGTCTCTGGAGTGTTTGGAGGTGCTGAAACCTTCAGCCACTCCTCTATTGTGGCTCTGTCGTAGGTGAAGTAGTCCATGGGTGTTGGTTCCCCCTCCTTCCAAGGGTTTCTCAACTCCATGGTTTCTCTTGAGGTCTTAACCGACCATCGTATAAGGTTAGTGTGTCGTCTTTCGTATGCTCTCTCCAAGTTTGCGAGCATGTTCACGAGCGTCTCCCCATTCAATGTCGGCTCATGTACCATCGCAGCCATTGCCTCCTTCTCCTTTGAGGAGAGGTTCAGTAGCATGTCATTTATTGTCATGTTCCTCTCCCTAGTGAAGGCTGGGTCTTCCATGTCTGGGCTGTTGATCCTCTGCCACTGCGTCGAACCCATAAGCTTTGTACTGTACACTAGTTGGGGGTTGGTTTTGAATGCGTATGCGTATCTTCTGATTGCTTCAGCTTCTGCTTCGGTTGCTGGTCTGCCGCAGACCCTGAGGCTTCCGGCTTCGGCTGTAGCCATGGCTCTCAGTTCATATCCTATCATCTCCTTTGCGGTTTGGTCTGCTAGGCCTCCGTCGAATACGTACCTGTGCCTGAGTTTGACGTCTACGCTCTGGTCTAGCCTTGACTTCCTAAACATCGTGTGGAGGTAAATGTATGCTCCCCGTTTGACGTCGTGCATCAGCTTCGTTTTAGCAAGACGCAACTTAAGTGTGTTCTCACCTTCAGGAGTGTCTACGCCAAGGTCGGCTCTGACATCTGCTGTGATGTCTGCCCACTCCAGTTGGTCTACGTGTCTTACTCTCCTTCCGGTGTGCCGCTGCACTGACCCCAATATCTGTTGGGTGAATCTAGTATCTTCGATGGCTGCCTCAAGCTCTCCCCTTGCATGTGCCATCCTCTGTGCTTCTGTGTCGTACTGGTTTGTCTTGGAATAGAAACCAGACGCCTTAACCACGTCGTCTGTGAGCATGGCGGCTGTGATGTCTGTGACGGCCGCAACTGCAGGGTTAGTCTGCCTGACGACTGACAAGACCATATCTCTTTGTCTTGCAGTCATTTCGCTTACTTCGCGTATGTCATCACTTTTGACTTCGCCTATCATGATGTCGTAGCCCCTTATCTTGCTGTTGGGTTGTGCACCCCATGTCCTGTAGACGTATGCCATTGTAGATGTTTGTTGGCTTGGCAGCCCGTTGACTTGGAAATCCTGCCAATCACAGTCTCTTTTGTACTGTCCGCTGTTCAGTATCGGGTGTTCATCATCTCTTCTGTATACTCCGTCCCTTTCATCTCTTAGGACGACGTTGTCGAGCCTGTCCCATATTGACTGTGCAAGCTCCCTCTGGGATTCAGTCTCGTTTTGCATGTTCGGACGGTCTAGTCTGTGGTCCCTGAACTTCAGCATGTGCTCCTCTATTATGTGCCTGCAGATGTCCATCTTCCACAGAGGGTTGGAGGCTCCCAATACTGACCCCTTTGATATTTCTCTGTCGTCGGCTCCTTTGTGCCAGGCCATTGCCATGTTGTATTCGTAGATGCTAAGGTCCGGTCGGTCCCTGAATTCTGAGAGGTTTTCTGCGTGTGCATCAGCCCAAAGCTTGAGTTCCTCTCTTGCTTTCCTCTGCGTCTCAGGGTCTTCGACTCCAATGACTTGCGCGTATCTACCGTATCTCCTCTGTGGCGCAATACGTTTTGTTATCTCCAAATACTTCTGCTGTGTCCTCTGGCAGGCGTCACGCGCCATCCACCCCAGGACTTTCACAAGATACTCGTTGAATTTTACTCCTGCGGCATCCAGTTGCTCATTAACTCGGTCCAATGAAACCATGTCGCCGTCTGGGTTGATGTATGTGAATACATCATTTTCCATTTTTGTCCTGACTGCTCCAAGAATCTTTTTTTCCAGGTCTTTCTTAATCTGTCTGTGTCCTGCAGTGAAAACCCCTTCATGGCTTTCCCCAGACCACTGATACAATGCCAGGGCATCAGCCATGTTTACCTCGACACTTGTGCTTCCTCCTGCTTCTGCTTCTTGTAGCTTTCGCCGATAGCCTTCTGTTGGTTTGCCTTTTATTATCGTTCCAAGTGCTCTGAATTCATCTATTGTAAGTTTTACTTTTGTGTTGAATACCAGTGCTTCCAAAACCTGTGATACTTCATCGACTGATACGGGTGCTACTCCTGGGGTAGGTTGTCCTTCGCCTGTTACCCTTTGTGTGGCTGAACCCCGTGCCTCCTGCATTCTGCATCGTTCAAGCAGCTTCTTCACACCGCCTATGAGTCCAAATAGAGCACCTATATCTTCTGGTTTTTTTGTCGTGCCTTCAGTGATTATCCCTCCAGTGGGGGCTGCGAAAGCCCTGGATGTCGCGCTAATCTGGGTAGCAGTATAGTCTGCAGGCATATGCTGTAAGGTGATTGCAAGCGGAACCTTAAGCCCTTCCTCTCTTCTAGTTCTTTCTGTCCGCTCATCGTCTGTTAATTCTCTTTTTCCTCCTCTTCTTCTCCTTTTCTCTTCTTCATTGTCTGCTTCTGCAGTTACCTTCCTAAGCTGTTGCTCAGCAATCCGGCGTTCAAGCTCTTCGCGTTCTATCGGTGGCGTTCCAGGAGGTACGGTTCCAGGAGATCCAGATGATGCCATGTTAGTTGTTAACACTCGGCATTATTTGCTTAAATACTATTGAAAAAGGCAAATTTTGGCTGTATGGCCTTAAAATCACCAAAATACAAAAAAGTCCTTGAACATTGTTCATATGTCTTTTTATTTTTAGGTGTTTTAATGTTTGCAGACATGGACTACAGTTACGACCTCCTGTTGGAGCGCGTCTGGAAGGTACTGCCTGAAAAACTTAAGAAGCACGAGCGATTCGAAATCCCTGAGGCGGACGCATTTATAGAGGGTAATGTCACAATAATCCGCAACTTCAACGAGATAACCGCGTCACTGATGCGTTCACCTGAGCACATAATGAAATATGTCTCGACTGAAGTGGCGGCGCCTGCGACAGTGGATGGAAGCAGGGTCATAATACAGCGCAAACTCAAAAAACAGGTCATAGACGAAAAAATAAAGTCATACGCTGCGGAATTTGTCATCTGCCATGAATGCGGACGCCCTGACACGAACATTTCAGAACTTGAAGGCCAAAAAATCGTCAAATGCCAGGCATGCGGTGGCTGGTGGCCGATGCGCAGAATAAAATAAAAAATGTTTTCTGCAAAATTACACACGAAAGATGGGGAAACACTTCTCGCATGCTGCGACATCACGCTTCTTGGAAAAAAACTAGAAGACGAAGACCTATCACTGCACATCTCAGAAACTTTTTTTGGAGGAGAGATTGTCGACGAAAAAAAACTAATCGACCTAATGACACAATCCACCATGGCAAACATATTCGGTGACAACGTAGTTGATGTACTGGCTTCAGCAGGCTACATAAGCGAATCATCTGTAGCTAACGTGTGCGGTGTAAAGCACGCACAACTTTATGTGATATGAAAAACATCGAGCTCCCTAGGAGGGTTCTTGTAGGTGAAAACGCGCTATATGAAGTCGACGACGTTGTCGAGGAACTAGGCATCAAAGGCAGGCCCCTGATTCTCGCAGACAAAACAACAAAAAAAATAGCAGGCGACACAGTCGCGTGCGAGCTCGACAACAAAACAACAATACTTGAAGACTTCAACGACACAATATCCTCTGAAATGCAGAAAAAGATAAAAAGTGAAAGACTCACATATGTGGTGGGCGTCGGCGGTGGCAAAATACTTGACGCTGGCAAGGTAATCTCATTTGAGGCAAAAATACCTTTCATCAGCATACCAACGTCTGCGTCGCATGATGGGATAGCATCCCCTCAGGCGTCGATTAAGCGGGATCTTCCCACTTCAGTGTCTGTTCACTGTCCCCTTGGTGTGATAGCTGACACAAAAATCATATCTAAGGCGCCTAAGAGGCTTTTGGCGTCAGGTGCAGCGGACGCGATATCAAATTACACTGCTGTCTTGGATTGGCGCCTCGCCCACAAGGAAAAA